>JAFGST010000144.1 GCA_016934475.1 Candidatus Aminicenantota bacterium
CAGAGAGGACGGGAAGGCGCGGCGAGTAGGAGGATCCGGAAGCCGGAAGACCTGCTCACGGGATCATCATCGCCGCGCGTTCCGTGGCCAGGGCGCAGCGCCGATCCCCCCGGCAGATGAAATGCGGCATCGAGCGTGAAGGCGCCGGTGCACCCTTTAAGCAAGCGCACCGGCCTCAGGAGGTGCCGCGGCAGGAATCAAAAGCGAGCGAGTGTACGGCGATGCGCTTCGCCGGAACGAGGGAAGGGAGTGGGAAGCTCCCGCCGCCCCGCGACTGTGATCGGGACGAAAGCCGCCAGCGAGCCACTGTCCGCAGAGAGGACGGGAAGGCGCGGCGAGTAGGGTGAACGAAAGCCAGGAGACCGGTTCCGGTGCCAACAACGAATCTTGTCCTTCGCGGGAAGGAAGGAGAAAAAATGCAAAAGACCCTATGTCTCTCCGTGCTTCTGGTCGTCATGGCGGTCATTCCATTTTCGCTGGCCGCCCAGGATCCGGGCGGGAGCGAGGACGACCGGCCTCTGAGATACCATATCATCGTGACCGCCAACCGCAGCGATACCCCCCGGCAGGAGCTGGGAAGCACATTCACCGTGATCACGGCGCGCCAGCTGGAGAGGATGCAGAAGATGACGGTCCTCGATGCCCTGCGCACGGTCCCGGAGCTGGACGTCGTCCAAGCCGGCGGCGTTGGCGGCCAGGCATCCGTCTTCATCCGTGGCGCCAAGTCCGAGCACACGCTGGTGCTCCTGGACGGCGTGGAGATCAACGATCCCAGCACGCCCGGCCGCTCGGTCGATCTGGCCGGCCTGGCGGCGGCCGACATCGAGCGCATCGAGATCATCCGCGGCCCGCAGAGCGTCCTCTACGGCTCCGACGCCCTGGGCGGCGTCATCCAGATCATCAGCAAGGCCGGCCGGGGCAAACTGAACGGCTTCCTGCAGGGCGGAGCGGGCTCCTGCAACTCCTTCTCCGAGAGCGCCGGGCTCAGCGGCGGCAGCGGCCGGGCCAGTTTCTCGCTGGGCATTGCCCGCACGGATACCGACGGCATCTCGGCGGCCAGCGCCGACCTGGGCAACTCCGAAAGGGACGGCTTCGGCGCCACCACCGTTTCGGGACGGCTGAGCGTTGATCCGGCCAAAAACGTCCACTCCGATCTCATCCTGCGCTATGTCGCCAGCCGGATCGACATGGACAATTCCGGCGGCGTAGGCGGGGACGATCCGAACAGCATCGCGGCGGCGCAGCAGCTCTTCACCCGATTCCAGGCGCGCCTTTCCCTCTGCTCCGGGCGCTGGGAGCAGACGGTGGGGCTCTCGTTCGGCCGCCAGGACCGCCGCTATCGCAACGACGCGGACGCCGGCCATCCGCTCGACAGCGACCGCAGCTCCTACCTGGCGAACATGCTGCGCATCGACTGGCAGCACCGGCTCCGCTTCATCCGCAGCCACACCCTGATCGCCGGGATCGAGAGCGAGTATGAAAAGGGCGAGTCCGACTACCACTCCCAGAGCGCCTGGGGGCCAACCGACGACGTTTTCGCTCGCCGGGCCGCCCGCACCTTCGCCGGCTACGTCCAGGACCACGTGCGCCTGGGCGGCGAGTGGTTCGCCACGCTGGGCGCCCGCCTCGACCGCCACGACCGCTTCGGCACGAAAGCCACCTATCGCCTGGCCTCGACCTACACGATCCGGACGAGCCGTACGCGGATCAAGGCGAGCCTGGGCACGGGCTTCAAGACCCCCTCCCTGTACCAGCTTTATTCCCTTTATGGCGACGAGGACCTGCGGCCGGAAGCAAGCACGGGCTGGGACGCGGGCATCGAACAGTCGTTGGCGGGCGAGCGCGTGATCCTCGGCGCCACCTATTTCGCCAGTGAATTCACCGACCTGATCGATTTCGACGGAGTCGCCTGGAAGTACGTGAACATCGGGGCGGCGCGGACCCGTGGGATCGAGCTGTCCGCCTCCGCTCACGTCGGCGGCGACCTGATCCTGGGCGCCGGGTACGCCCTCACCCGGGCGGAGGACGCGGCCAGCGGCGAGGACCTGCCGCGCCGGGCCCGGCACAAGGCGAGCGCCTCCGTTTCCTGGCGCCCGCTGGCGGGGGTCGATGCCAGCCTGGACATCCAGTACGTGGGCCGGCGGGAGGACATGGACTACTCCGCCTGGCCCGCCGCGCGCGTCACCCTGGACGATTACGTGCTGCTGAACCTCGCCTGGGGCTATGAGGTCAGCCGCCGCATCCGCCTGTTTGCCGCCATGCGCAACCTGGGAGACGCACGGTACGAGGAGATCCTTGGCTACGGCACGCCGGGAAGGTCCTTCGCGGCCGGGATCAAGTACTCGTTCTGATCGATTCGTTCCGTTCTAGTATGTCTTCAGCTCGCCGATCTCGGCCTCTACGGCGTGCAGGATGTCGCGCTTCTTGACCGTCTCCATCATGGCGTTGTGGTCGGGGTAAAGGGGCCGGTCCTCGTCGAGGTGCTTGACGACCTTGCGCACCGCCGCCTTGGCCGCCAGTGTCCCCTTCCCCGGGGTGAATTCGCGGAAGTCGAGGGCCTGGGCGGCGGCGATGAACTCGATGCCCAGGATGCCGTAGGCGTTGTCGATGATCTGCCGCGTCTTGA
>JAFGST010000145.1 GCA_016934475.1 Candidatus Aminicenantota bacterium
CGGGATCGCCGCGGCGTTGACCGGGACGAAAGGGCGGGCGGCTCGGGGACCGAGCAGATGAACGGCGTTGGCCACGAGTTCCTTGCCGCTACCGCTCTCGCCCGTGATCAGCAGGGAAAAATCGACCTTGCTGACCTGGGCGATCGAGCGTTTCAGATCCTTGATCCTTCGCGATTCGCCGACGATGAAGTCCAGTTTTCCCTGGATGCGATATTCGTTCTGCATGAAATTGCGGAACAGGAGGGCGAATTTGTTGAAGATCTCCCGATGGCGGTCGTAGAAATCCTGGAAATACAGGTTGCCGTCGGAGAAGGAGACGACCAGGCAAGCGAGGAACGGCTCGCCGATCGGCCAGCGGATCATCTTGGTCGCGGCGAAGGGATAGAGGATCCTTTCCGGGCTGCGGAATCTTCGTTGGATTTGGGTCCGGTCAAGGTTCTGGTTGCCGGGCGTATCGAGGGTGTGGCGCAGCATCTCGTCGCCGAGTTCCCGGAAGGTGCTGGAGCTGGAAAAGTGAAAGAGCGGGTTGCGATGCTCGTGGATCGACATGACGAGCCAGTCAACCGGCGTCGCCCGGCGGATTTCGCGAAGGAAGCTGTCGAAGAAATCCTCGGGCAGGCGCCATTGCCTGAAGTGCTCGACCAGGCGGGCGTCGTCGAAGAGCCCCCGTTCCCTTTCGCCTTCCTCGTGGCGCCGGCGCCGCAGGTTGAGGGCCTCGGGCATGCGCCTGCCGTTGAGGGAGAAGAAATCGTGCATAGCCAGGAACTCGCCCGGGAACGCGCCGGGAGGATCATCGGCCCCAAGCTCGAAATGCATGAACCAGTACTCGAAATAGTAGTAATTCTTGATCTTCGGGGACAGATCCCAGGCCAGCTTCCGTAGATGCTCCAGCCAGGCTTGGTTGCGGTACTTTTTCAGCAGCAGCCTCAGCGCCTCGAAGCGGATCTTCCGCGAGCGAATGCCGGAGAGCATTTTGCCGAGCGCCGCGTTCCCAAAGGCGCCGTTGCTGAGGGCGACGCGTTCGAACACGCGGCGGACGGCATTCTGGTCCTCGCTGAAGCACTCCTTCTTGCGCCGGGCGACGGTCATGGATTCCCCGAAGCAGGATATGCGGTCCCTCAGGAAGGTGCATTCCCCGAGGCCCTTGCGATTGCCGCTTTCACTGAAGTTCGTCTCGGCCCGTGCTAGCAGCTTCAGGGCCTTGTCGTCGTTGCCACGCAGCGCTTCCAGGCCGGCCCAGTTCAGGCAGTCGATGGCGCTGGAGTCGAGCAGGCGCTTCTCCTCGTCCCAGGCCAGGAGGTCGTGCAGGAGCTTCTGGGCCTCCATCCAGTCTCCCTTGGCCAGGAGAATGTTGACTAGGTTGGACTTCACCAGCATGAGTCCGTCGGCGTTCCTTTCCCTCTCGAACAAGCGCCATGCTTTCTGATACCAGCACTCGGCCTGAAAATCGTCGTCGTTCTCCACATACAAGTTGCCCAGGTCCACGGCGGCGAACGCCGAATGGACCGCCAGGCCCCCGGCTTCGCTCTGAATGTAGATGGCCTTGTACAGCGCTTCGGCCCGGCGGAAGCGGCCCTGTTCCCTCAGCAGTTTCGCCATCTGGCTGCGGGTCTCGATCTCTTCCCGGGAATGGCTTCCGGCGGAGAAGAACTTCAGGGCGTTCCGCAGCCGGGTCCGGGCCCTGGCAAAGTCTCCTCTGTAAATATCGCGGTCGCTCCATTGGACCTGGACCAGGTTGCGGAAATAGGGGGACCGGATTTTCTTGGCATAATGGTCGGCCCTGGTTTTTTGCGAGATTTTCTCGTGAACCATGAAGTTCAGGTAGCGCCATTCGTCCTGCAGGTCGTTCGGAACCCGCGGCAGCCCGGCCAGCAGCTTGCCGAGCTTGCGGTACTCCTTGTGGCGCAGGGCCAGGTGCGCTTTTTTCAGTCGGGTGAACACCGAACCGGGGGGGCCGTGTTCGCTGAGCACGTCCGCTGCCATCCGCGTGCAGTTGGCCTGGATTAGGATGTCGATGAAAGGTTCCAAGACTCGTTCTTTCGGCGCGGCATCCTGAAGCCAGCTCCGGATCAGGTCCGCCGCAGGCCCGGGCGCGATGCGACCCGAGAATTCCCGGGCCTCCCTCCGCAGATACCGCTCCAGCTCGGCGCTGCGGCCGCCGGCGGCAAGGTGGCCCACATGGGCGTAGGCCCAATCGCAATTCTCCGCCAGCCACTGCAGCAGCTCGCCTCTCGTCTGCACCGGCCCCACTTCCGCTCCGGTCGGACGTCCGGGACGGTTCAGCTCCAGGCTGAGCCGGTCCCTGCTCTCCCGCAGGTGTCCTTTTTTCACCAGCGCCGCAATGCGGGTCGCTCCGCCCGGGCATTCTCTTTCGTCATCTCGGCCGGCCAGCAGTCGAGCAACGGCCAGCGGCACGGGGGCCTCGATGAGAGCGAACTGGCGCAGCAGCCGGTCTTCCCCGGCGTCCAGCTGCGAAATCCCTGGTCCGGGGAACAGGGTGGCTAGATGGGGGGACAGGAGATTCCTGGGATCCTCGTTGAGCTCAAGATCGCATTCGCCGGGAATCGTGCCGCCGAAAAGGATGACCGTCAAACCGGTCATTTCGCCGGATTCCAGAAAGAATCTGAGGAGAAGGTCGTCCTCCTTTTTCGCCAGATTGTCGACCAGGAGGATGGTTTCGCGGAATACCGACCGTTTCAGGAAGAGCCGGAATTCCTGAACCAGTACGTCCGCGCCCTCCTCCAGGAATTTCTTGCGGCCGCATACGGCCGCGAGGAATGTACCGAGCCGTTCCCGGTTGAGATCGGCATGGAGCAGCAGGGTTTTCTCATCGTTCAGCGCATGGTAGAGGCTGTCGCGGACGATCGTCTTTTGCCAGGAGGAACGGGTATGGATCCTGATCCTGGCATTTCCCTTCGCCTCGGCGCTTCCCGGAACGCGCCCCAAAAGCAGGTTGGAGGCGAAATCCTCGCGGCGGCACAGAAAGGGCGAGGAGGCATCGGAAATCCAGGTTTCCCCCGTGACGCCGCGGACGTTTCCCTGGCTCCATTCGCGCCAGCGGCGGTGGTTGCCGAATGGGAGAAGATCCGTTGCCCCGGTGGGAATCCGCCGGGATTGCAGTACCCAGGGAAAGCGCGGCGTGCCGTCGGGCAGTACCTGGAACCGGGAGAAATCCAGGAAATCAAGATCCCATTCCCTGGCGGCCCGGTAAAAGGCCAGAAGCTGCCCCATGTTCTTTTCCAGCGCCGACTCCGGCTGGGCGAAGAAGTCCTTGGGTGGGCTGAGGACGAACGGCTCGGTCAGGATGCTGACCTGGAAATTCCCCGCAGAGAAATCGACGATGTTGCGCATGAAGCTGGACTGAAAGGCGAATATCTTGTGAACGCGGGAGCGGTTTTCCGGGGTGCTGGGAACTTTGATCAGGCAGAGTTCTTCCTGCCGCCAGTGGTCGTAGGCCTGTCCGCCACGGATGGAAAAACGCCGGGATAAAATCGTCTCTCTCCCCTGCTGCCCGGCGTGGAGATCGGATGCCGGGAGCGGTTATTTATCCTTGAGTTCTTCGAAGACGTTCTTGATGTCCCGGTAGTTGGGATCTTTTTTCAGGATCTCGAAGGCCAGCTTCTTGGCGTAGAGGAAATCCTCTTTCAGCCGGGCGGCCTGGACCATCTCGTATTTGACGGCGTTGTACTCGTCGTCCTTGCGGTCCGGCGTTTCCAGCGCCTTTTCGAACCAGCTGATGGATTCGTCCATCATCCCCTTTTCACGGAAGCAAATGCCCAGCAGGCCGGCCGAGTCGAAGAATTTCATGGGATGCTTGGAAGAGATCAGGAATTCGTGGATGGCCTCCTCAATCAGGCCCATTTCCTTGTAGGCGATGCCCAGGTTGTAGCGGGTGTCGTAGTCCTCCTGGCCGATCTTTTCATCGACCCCTTTCTTGAATTCCTTGAAGATCTCCATCATGTTCTTCTCGATGGTCGATGTCCGCTGCTTTTGGAGCTCGTCGACCCAGAACTTGATGGCGCTCAATTCGCCGGCGATGGATTTCTCCGTCTCGTAGAAATCCTCCTCCTCGAGGAAGAGGCTCTCGCTCTTCAGGATGTCCACCTCGCTCTCGGCGAGGTCCTGCTCGTCGATGTCCCGGAAGGGGGATTCGCTCGCCGCCGGGGATTCCTCGCTGGTGAAGATATTGTCGATGTCGAGGAAATCGGCGCTGGAGCCGAGATAGCTCGGGTTGGCGGGGCCGTTTTTCCGGTCGGCACTGGGGGCCTGGATGATCTGCTCCTGGTCGATCTCGATCAGGGGAGCCTCCTCCTTGTCCTCGCGGCCTTCCATCTCGATCTCGAATTGGATGCTGTCGATCTCGGGCATATCCCCGGAGGGGATCCTTTCCTCGGGCTGGCTCAGCAGGCTGTCGAGCTTGAACTCGAGCTTGGAGTCCTCGAATTTCTGCAGGAGATCGCTTTCCTGGGCGATCGAGGGCTCGATCTCGATCTTCTCGGTTTCGCCGGGCGTGACGCGGATCGAGTCGGTGCGGTCGGGGCGCAGTTCCTTGGCCTTCTGGATCCGGGCCAGGCGGGATTGGATCTCCTTGCTGTCCGGATACTCCCGGCGCAGCTGGGCCAGTGCCTTTTCGGCATTGCTAAAGTACCCTTCGCTGATGTAGAAGTCGAGCTCGGCCAGGTGGGAAGACAAGCCCTTCTTGTGTTCCGTGTCGGTCTTCATCTGCAAGCTGTCTTCGCCCTTGAGCAACAGCACGTCCTCTTCTTCCACCTTGAAGCCGCCGAAGTCCACTTCCCCGATGCCCGGCTGCTGCAGCTCCTTGATCTGTTCGATCATTTCGGCGTGGTCGAAGTCGATCTCGATATTCGTTCGTTCGTGGCCGCTCAGGTCCAGCAGCCGCTCGTCGTTGGGCTTGAGCTTGGTCAGCTTGTCGAGCAACTGCTTGTAGTCGTCATCCCGGTTCTCCTTCTTGTAGATTTTCAGCAGCTCGATCCCCTCGTTGAGCAGGGATTCGATGTCGTTGCTCATCTGGTAGACGTCGAATAGCTTGACCCGGATGTCGACATTGCTGGGGAAGGCGTTCTGGGCGGTTTTAAGCAGGTCGACCGCCTTGCGGAAATTGTTGTTTTTCAGCGCCTGGTCGGCATTATTCAGCTGGAAGGCGATGAATTCGCGTTCCTGCTTGTTCTCTTCCTCCTCCTCGACCGTGCGCTCTCCGGTCAGGCGGCCCAGCTGCTCCTGGTAGGCAAACGGGGCGTCGGACAGCTCGATCAGCTCCTTGAGGACGGCGATCAGCTCGGACTTCATGTTTCTCTGTTCGTAGATCGGCAGCAGGGATTCGTACAGGGCGATCAAGCTGCTGGTCTTCTTGGTCGCCTTGAATATCGACGCCAGCTTGTTCAGGGCCGGAAGGTAGGTGTTGCTCGAGGTGATGATGAAGCGCAGCAGGGAGTTGGCCTCGTCGAAACGCTCCTTCTCGATGAAGCGATCGATGGTCGGCAGGAAAAGCTGGAAGGCCTTGTCGATCTCCTCCCGCTGCAGGTAGACCTTGCCCAGCTTCATGATCACCTCGGTCTCGTTGGAATCGATCTCGGCGATCTTCTTGTAAATGAACTCGGCCTCCTCGATGAGGTTGTTCTTGAAATAGAGCTCCCCGAGAATCTTCAGTAGGTTCAGGTGCTTGAATATCTCGTCGCCCAGGTTGCGCAGCATCTGGATGGCCTTATTGCTGTTGCCTTGGGAGATGTAACAGGACATCAGCTTCTCGAAGATCTTCAGGTGCTTGACCTTGTTGTAGGTCTGCATCAGGAGTTCTTCGGCCTGGGGGAACTCTCTTTTCTTGATCAGGGTGTCGCTGGCCGTCAGGTATTCGCCGATGGCCTCGTCCTTCATCCCCTCGCGCAGGTAGTTGTCGGCAAGGAGGATGCGCATCTTGATGTTGCCGCGGTCGAACTCCAGGATCTTCTTGTAGATGCCCAGGGCTTTTTTCTGGTTGTTCTGGCGCTTGTATTCCTCGGCAAGCTCCAGGTAGATCTGCTTGGCTTCGATCGTCAGGCCCTGCTTGGAATACAGGTCGGCCAGCTTGAAGGAAACCCTCTCGTTCTGGGGATCGAGGCGCGTGATGCGCTTGTACATGGCGATGGCCTTGGTAAAGAACCCTTCCTTCAGGTAATAGTCCGAGATCCATTCGAATTGCTTGAACGCCTCCGGGAGGCGGTTGAGCTTGAGGTTCAGGTCGCCGATGATGCGGCGCACCTCGATGTCGTCGGGCTTGACCTCGATGATTTTCTGGTATTCCTTGATCGCTGCTTCCACCTTGCCCTGCTTGAATAGCTTGTCCCCCTGCTGCAGGATCTTGAATCGGTTGTCAACAGCCATCGTTTCGCTTAAAACTTTTCCTGTGAAAAATCGTTTCCCTTTTCAATAATAGCATATTTTTATGCTTTTGGGTAGGATAGCCCTTGTTTTTTGCCAGGTCGTAGGCCGGGAAAAAGCGGGCGAACTGTCCCATCATCTGGTCGCGGAACACCTTGGCGACGATCGAGGCGGCGGCGATGGAAAGACATTTCCCGTCGCCCCCGGCAACCGCCCTTCCCTCGAACGGGAGGAAATCGGGCGCGATGGCGTCGATTAGGAGATAGTCCGGCCGGATCTGCAGGTTTTTGACGGCCCGGCGCATCGAGCGCTTGGTGGCGGTGAGGATGTCGCTGCGGTCGATCTCGTCGTTCCAGCACCAGCCGATCGCGTAGGCGACCGCCCTGGAGTAAATATCTTCGGCAAGCTCCAGGCGGCGCCCAGGGGAGAGCTTCTTGCTATCGTCGTACTCGTAGTTCAGGCGCGCAGGGTCCAGAACCACGGCCCCGGCCACCACCGGGCCGAACAGGCACCCCCGCCCTACTTCATCAAGGCCGCATACCCAACGGTGGTTCTTTCCCAGAAGCTCGGCCTCGATGGCGAAATCGGCCATTACCTGAGTTCTTTCAGGCGTGATGCTTTTCCTTTCAGGTTCCTCAGGTAAAACAGCTTGGCTCTCCTGACGCGGCTGTGTTTCTTGACCTCGATTTTCTGAACCAGCTTGGAATTCAGGGGAAATATGCGCTCCACTGCGATGCCGAAGGAGTTCTTGCGCACGGTGATGGTGCGGGAGATCCCGGAGTTCTTGATAGCGATCACGGTGCCTTCGTAGATCTGGATCCGTTCCTTTCCGGCTTCGATGACGCGGTAGAACACCTTCAGCTCGTCTCCCGGCTTGATGGGAGGGATGTCGTCGCGGGTTTCCGACTGCCGGGGGGATTCCGGGGCGGCGGCTTCAGCGGGTCGGGCTTTGCTGGCCTGGGTATCTTCGGCAACGGGCGCCGGCTTTTTCTTTCCGACCTTTGCGGTCGCCGGGTGCGCCCTGGCTTTCTTCTTTTCTTCCGTCATGTCGCTCTCCTAAGATGGCAATGAGTTGATTGAGTCCCTATTTTACTATGGTTTGCCCGGTTTTTCAATACGGGGTATTGGGGGATGTTTTTCCCGCTCGAAGCGCCGCGGCGGGGACGCCGAACGGCGCCCCCGCCGGGTGGAAGCAGAAAAAGGTCAGTTGAAGTGGTAGGCGATCGTGATGCTGGGGACCATGATGTTCATGTTATGCAGTCCCGGCATCTTGGAGGTGGGTTCGAAGGGCACGGTTTGTTCCTGGCCGCGCAGGATCTCCAGCGCGGCGTTGACGCTGAACTTGGCGCCCGAGTAGCCGGCGCCGAGAGTGAACATGTTGTAGGGAATCTGGGGCAGCAGGATATTCATCGTCTCCAGCGGCGCAGGCGACGGATCCCTCATGTAGCCCAGGCGCACCGCCCACTGATTGTTGAGCATGTATTCGGCGCCGATGCGGTACTGAATGCAGTCCTTCCAATCCAGCTCGATGGTCTGGTTGAAGGCGCTCTTGTAGTCCGGGTGGCTCATGAGCGCGGTCCAGACGGGATCGGAAAACTCGACCGGGATCTGGTCCAGCTTCTTCCAGTTGGTCCAGTTGATGTCTAGGGCCAGCCGCAGCTTGTCCATGGGCTTGAAGCTGACGCCGGCTCCCAGCCACATCGGCAGCGTGGTCTTGCGCGTGATCTCGGCCTCAAGGGAGGCGCCCAGCAGGTTGGCTTTGGCCATCTTGGCGTCTCCCTTCAGGGTGACGTTGACCGGGAGCTTGTAGCTCAGGCCGAAAGCCAGCTTGTCGCTGGGGGTGAACTGCAGTCCCAGGGTGGCACCGAAGCCGGTGCCGGTCAGGCTCTCCTCGTACTGGCCCACGCCCGGGCGCTTGATGTCCATCATGCCGTAGTTGAAGTTGAACGAGGCGCCGATGGCCAGCTGGTCGCTTACCTTGTAAGCCACGAGCGGGGAGACAGTGAACACGCCGAGGAAGCTCTCCCAGGTGGCCACCTGGCCGCTGACCAGGTTCTTCAGCTGCTCACCGTCCCAGGTGGCGCCGGTGCCCGAGGGAGTGTAGACGCCGAGGCCGATGGTCAGCTTGTCCGAAAGCGGCTTCACGAAGCCGAGTGCGCCGGCGGGATAGATCTTGCTGTTCGTCTTGGCGTCGACGCCATAGGGGGCGGCGACGTACGTTCCGCTGGGCAACAAGTTGGTCTCGAAGAGCGAGATCCAGGTGCCCTCGGCGTTGGCCGCTCCGGCGGGATTAAAATAAAAGAGGCTGACGTCATTGGTCCAAGCAAGCACCGCCCCGGCCATGCCCATGGCACGCGAGCCCGAACCGTTTAGGTTCAGACCGTTGGCCGGCAGGAATGTGGCGCAGAGAACGATCAGGGCCGCGGACAGAACGAAGCGTACGGTAATTCCTCTTGGTTTCATTTTTCCTCCCAAAATTTTGTTGAAAAAAAACAATAATATACTCCAAGTGAAAAGTCAACTTGTCAAGTCCTCTCCATTTCCAGTACGATCCTGCCGTAAACCCCGTCGTAGCCCGCCTGGCGGCGGACGTGGTTTTGCCGCATGGCCTGGACGGCCTTCGCCAGAGGCTCGTCGGCCGCGGCGAGCGAGCCGATGGGGATGCTCTGCAGGATGGCGAATTCGGGCCCCAGGCGCTCGATCAGCGTGAAGTATGACCGTTCGACCTTCTTGGCGCCCTCCCCGCATCTCAGCACTTGCGCCAGGATCTGCCGCAGGGGGACCTGATATGAGAAGGGAGTACGGAATTCTCCCACGCCGTCGGCGAGTTCCTCGACGCGGTACAAGACTCCCAGCGTGAGCGGCTTGCCGCAGACGGGGCACTTGCCGCCCAGTCTGCGGGTTTCGGCCGGCGGCAGGGATACGCCGCAGGCGCGGTGGCCGTCGTGGTGGTATTTGCCCTCCTCGGGGAAGAACTCGATGGTGCGCAGGATCTCGCCGCGGCGGATGGCCCGGGCGATGCCGCCATAGGTCAATGGGCAATTCAGCTCATTGGCCTCGCGCCCGATGTTCTGGGCGGAATGCGCGTCGGAATTGGACAGGACCGTATAGCGGTTCAGGAAGGACACCCGCGCCAGCATGGGAGGATCGGCCGATAGCCCGGTCTCCACGGCATGGATGAACGGCGTGCAATCCTCGAAGCACTCCTCCATGCTGTCGAATCCCGACCGGGAGCCCAGAAGGGAGAACCACGGCGTCCAGATGTGGGCCGGGATGACCAGGACCCGGTCGTCCATGCCCAGAATCTCGGCGCAGATATCCCGGGCCGATGCCCCGAGGATCGGGCGCCCGTCCGATCCCAGGTTGAAGCGCCGGCCCAGGGAGGTATTGATCTTATTTACCGCGTCCAGCGATGGCGCCAGGAGCAGGAGGTGCACCTTGCGCACCTTCCCGTTCTGTTTGAAGATCAGGGAGAGCTCCGCGCTGAGGATGAAGAGCGTCGGCGATCGCTCTTTCTTCAGTTCGAAAAGACCGGAGGCGGACTCGCGCAGGGAGGCCTTCAGGTTTCTGAACCAGGAGGGGTGGGTGAAGTCTCCCGTGCCTACGACGCGGACGCCTTTGATCTCGGCCCAGCGGGCGAGATCGGGCAATTCCAAGGCGGAGGATGTTCCGCGCGAGTAGCGGGAATGGATGTGGAAATCGGCGAAAAAGGCCATTCAACGGCTTTTTTTAAATTTCGCCATATCCTCGCCCAGGTGATGCTCCAGAAGATCGCGCAGGGGGACCTTCCCGGTCGCTTCCAGAGTGGAATCGAGCAGCACGGCCATGGGCGCCAGCGGCGACTGCGGGTATTCCCTGCGGATGAGCCGGGTCAGAGCCTTGGCGTTGCGATAGAGGGTGTCGGGCAGGGGCAGTTCCATGGCCAGCCAGTCGTTTTCGCCCAAGAGCGCCAAGGCCTGCTCCATGATCTCCCGACCCAGATGGAACACGCGCGAGTCGCTCAGGGCAAGAGCGAGGAATTCCTCGTTCCACTCGTAATACAGGTCGACGGCCGCGCCGGCGCCGAACGAGTACCCGCGCAGGCAATCGCGGACGCGCCGCATGCTCTGCAGCGCCGGATCGGCGGCTGCCGGCCCAGCGTGCCCCGTGGTGACCTCGGCGTAGCATTTCTTGTTTGTCTCGTTTTCATCGGGATCACCGGGATCGGGAAGCAGTCCGGAAATGTAGTCCCTGTAGGTATGGTAGGCCGGCTTGGCCTCCAGGTTGTTGCGCAGGATTCCGAAAGGATCGACGCTGGAACGAGGATCGTCGATGATCTCGTAAAAGAAGACTTTTTGCGGGAAATTCTTGCGAGCGCGCGTATGCAGCATGTCTAGATAACGGTTGGCCTGCATGGTATCGGAGTACTTGCGCGTGTGCCAGCCGGTTTCGGTGATCCAGAAGGGTTTGCCATCCTGACCCGACTCCGCGACGATCTTTTTCACGGAAGGGATCAACTTGTCGCCCTCTTCCAGCAGCTCATACATGTAGTACACGCCGTGATCTTCGTAGATATGGTGGGAGATGATGTCGAAATATCCCCCGGCGTTGTCCAGGATGTACTTCATCCAGAAGTACCATTCCGAGCCGGTCTCGGTCTTGTGGCTCAGTTCGGGCCCGACGATGAAGGCCGCCGGGTCGGTGCTGCGGATGGTCTTCACCGCCGGCAGCAGGACCTGCTCGACGAACTTGTCCTTGCCCAGGGCGAAGAAGATCTTCAGGTTGGGCTCGTTCCAGATTCCCCAGTACTTGATCCTGTTCTTGTAGCGGCCGATCGTGCGCGTGACGAAGTTCGTCCAATCCGTCACCTTGGTGGCCGGGTAGTTGCCGCCCTTCTTGTTGTTCGCCCAGCCGGGAGTGGTGCCGATGGAGGCGTAGACGGAAAGGCCGTGGGTGGCGGCGTAATCGATGACCCGGTCCACGTCGTCGTAGTTGGTTTTTCCCCGGCTGGCCTCTATGACGCTCCAGTCCACGTCGATGCGGATCCAGGTGATACCCGCGGCCTTGACCTTGGCCAGGACATTGTCCTGGGCCACGTGAACGTTGATGCCGTAGGGCTGTGGGGAGATGGTTATGGGTGCGGCCGGCATGGCTGCCACCAGAAGGAAGGCACACAGGTATCGCAACTTCATTATGAAATGATTATATAGGAAGTGGGGCAATCAATGCAACGGCCCTGGGCCCGCGGACGCTTTTGTTCAATCCCTCACCTTGCGATAGAGAAAAAGGGATGAGCTGCCACACAGGCGGCGATATTGCGGAGAACGCTGCAGCCCTTCGGCAAGTTCGCGCAGCCGTTCCGGTTCAAGTGGCCAGGGATTCAGCCCCAGGTGCAGCAGGACGTATTCCGCATCGCCGATTTCGGGGAGCATGGAAATGCCGCGGCGCTTCGGCACGTGCGGGATCAACGCCGATTGGGACGCAACGGATGCTTGCGCCGGCAGCGAGCGTAGGCAGTTCCGGAGTCGGGGATAGTCCTGGATAATGCGATACTGCTCCGGCGAGAAGAGGTTCCACTTGAAGTTGGCCGCATTAACGGTCAAAATCAGCAAGAAAAGCCAACGCCAGCATTTGGCGAAGCGCGGCGGGTTCCTTCGCCCGAGAGCCTGTAGCCGCGCCAATCCCGCCATGAGGGCCATGAAGACAAAGGGAATCAACGCCGCCCCATAGTGCAGCCCGAACGTGGTCATGGCCGGAATGCGGCTGAACCAGCCGACGGCCACCGGGGGCAGGATCAGCAGGACGGTTGGTGACAGGAGGGGGATGAACAGAAGGGGCAGGAGGTAATTTGCCAAGTGCTGGACCCGGTCAAGGGGAGCAAGGTCACGGAGCAGGCGGCCGGGATGGGCCAATGCTTCCCGCACGATCTGTGTCGGAGAGTCTCCGTAGTCGTGCCAGTTGGCGGTGAATTCGTAGGTCGGCGGCGCATGGACCTGGGCGCGGAAATGGGGAATCCAAACCGCCATGACGAGCAGGATGTAGAGAGCGCTCAACAGGGCCGCACCCCAGCCGGCTTTTCTCGATTCCCTCTTCCGCCCCAGCCAGAGGCAGTAGAAGAGGACGTAGATGGCGAAATCTTCCTTGACGGCCAGGGCCAGCACAATAAAGACGGCGAACCAGGGGACGCTCCTTTTTGCTTTGATGAAGTAATATGAACCGAAGACTAGCAACGGGAACAGCATTTCGGGGTGAAAATCGTACATTAGCCCGTTCAACAAAGGCCGGTAAAGCAGGAAGCTTCCCGCTACTGCCAGCGCCATCCTACGGTCCTGGAGCGTGCGTTTGGCGATCAGATACAGTGGGATTGACGCCCCGCCCACAGCCAGTACCTGGAGGTGCAGGAGAAAGAGTGGGCCCTGAAATACCAGATAGAGCGGGACAAAAAGAAAGAGTATTGGCGTGAAATGGATCGCCAGGTGGCTTCCCCAGCCGAAGGCGTGGAACGGCTCGGCCATGAACTCGCCCCTCAGGGTGCTGGACATGGCGTAGTCGAATATGGAAAGGTCCCAGGCGTTGGTGGCGAAGGAGAAATGCTGCAAGGTGCGCAGGAGAAAGAACAGTAGGAGCCACGCCGCCAGCAGATGGCTGAAATGGCGGTTCTGAAGGTAGAAACGCCGGGGCCGCGCAAGCAATCCTTCGATTGTTCTTCTCCGTTCGCGAAGCCAGACTATACCCGCGCCCTCGGCCGATGTCAACCGCGACCGGAGCTCTTTTTCCCCCAGAGCAAGGGAAGCGACACCCTGCGGATCCCTCAGGACGGCTGGGGACGGCGGCCCGCTCCTGCGCCTTCCGGGCCCATCGTGAAGGAGAAGACGAAGAGCAGCAATCCGACCACGCAGACGATGCCGGCCAGGGTGATGACCGGTTCCATAAAGTGGCGGGAGATGACGAGCGTCAGGCCGCTCGCATGGTCGATGAAAACCTCCTGCCAGGCGATCCAAGGCGTTGGGTAATTCGTGCTCGGGCCGATGCGCAGCATCCAAGGAACGATCCCCTTGAGCAGCGAGGAGAGCGCCAAAACCAGTCCGCCGCCGGCCAGGATCGCCCCGCCGCACCAGCGAAGGAAAAGGGCCTTACTGCGGGCGCCGACCAGCGCACCCAGGACGATAAAGCCGGCCGGGATCAGGAAGAGGAGGTACATGAACGACGTGATGGCCCGGGCGGCATTGAACCGGCCGCGGGGGAAGTCGGCATTCTGCAGGATGTTGACCTGGTCGGGGATATCCCGCGTGATGCGCTCGCGGAGGATCGCGGCGGCGGCGACGCCCTGCGCGGCCTGCGGGCGGCAGGGCGGAGGGGAGTCATAGTAATCCTCGCCCAGCAAGATCCTTTGCCAGGCCTCGGATTGGCCGAGGGAGCAGGAGGGAAGTCCCTCCAGCACCTGGAGGAGCCAGCTCTCCATGGCCGGGTGGCTGAAAGCCGATTTCAGCGGCCGCAAGTCGAGCCAAACGTTTCGGCTGGTGCTCCTGCCGTTGAGGATGTCCCCGAGGGTGCGCAGCGATCCGCGCAGTTCTTTTTCCAGCCAGTCATTCAGGCCGGTCTCCCTCAAGATTTCTCTGGGGGTTGTGCCCGCTCCGGCGACGGCATTCAGCCAAGTCCGGGTTTCATAGTCGAGATCGGAACGCTCGTCGCGGGCCGCCAGCATCATCCCGTCCAGCAGCTCGGGAACCTCGGCGATGATCTCCCCGGGAAGCTCGGAAAACGTCTTTTCCGAAACCACGGCCTGAGTGAGGCCCACGGCCCAGATGATCCCGAAAAGGATCGGGACGGCGAAAAGGATCATGATCAAAAAAGCCAAGATAGAGCGTGTCTGGTTCATGGGTGTTCTCCTTGGAATAAAAACGAAAATGAGGCGGGAAAGTTCACCCGCTGCCCGCAGTTCATGGTCGCTGCAGGTAGAAGCCCGCGGAAAGGAATCCGACCCAGTGCCTCAGGGAAAACGGCGCGGTGATGCCGAACCCGGCCTTCGGCAGCGGCAGCACTCCCTCGCTGTAGGTGTCGGAATAGCGCAACAGCCTTCCGCGCAGGCCGCACCCGGACGCCTGGCGCACCGTCTCGAGGATGGCCAGCAGCCCGAAGGGGATGTCATATTTGCCGCACCAATACGAGCCGCCGTAATCGAGGTAGGTCTTGCCCCAGAGCTCCCCTGTCAGCCTACGGATCTTCTCTACGGTTAGGGCCCCTTCGACGAGATCGCCGGCGATGCGCCGGTCCTCTGCCGTTCCCCGCGCATGGGCCTGCTCGTCTTCGCCAAAAGGCGTATTCGCAAAATCGCGGCCGTAGTGATTGGCGTCGGCCGAGACCAGGAAGACGATGTCGCGGCCCAGCTGGAGCTTGTTTTCACGGACGTAGCCGGCCAGGACCCCGGCCAGGCGCCCGGCCAGCTCCTCCATCCTCTCGAAGGGCATGGCGGTGACCATGATCGGCGTGATGCGGATGTCCGGATTGGCGAATTGCAGCCATGGCACCAGAGCTTCGATCGAGTGCTCCAGGGAGTGGGCCTTGTTGCTGACGATGAAGTCGTTCTTGCCCATCTCCCTCATGATCCGCTCGCGCAGCGGCGAGATGGCGACCGGGCCGCTCAGGCCCGTCCAGGCCGGGAATTCATCGAGAATCAGCACGCCCTTCGGATCGCCGATCTCCTTGCGCACCGTGCCGTGGGTTACGCCGATGATCACCGCTTCTCTTGTCCGCAGTTTCGCCAACAGGGGATAATACACCCGCCCGGCGTACAGGTAATCGTCATGGGGCGAAATGCCGGCCACGAGGCCTTGATGGGAAACCCGCAGGTCGTCGAGAGCGGCCAGCTGCCCCATCAGGCGCTCCATCTGCGGCCGCTGCCAGCAGAAGCCGACGTCGTCGCGCACCGGGCGGATATCCTGAGATTGGACCCGAAGAGCCAAGGCGGCGAGCAAAAGAAAAACGAGTCTTTTCATGGCATGATTGTAGCGCCGCTCGCTGCTGAAGGCAATGAGCAAGGTTGATGGGTAGATGGGTGTATGAGTAGATGCGGGAAGAAAAAATGCCCTGGTTCATTTTCAATGTTGTTGCCCCAATTGCGCTTATATCCTTCTGCTGGAACAGAGATCGCTGTCAGTGCCGTTGCCGTTTTTCCCCATCTACCCTTCAACCCATCTACCTCTTTCTACTTTAAAATTGCTCCGATGGGGGTTTCTTCGGGCAGGATGGGTATGTAGGGCCGGTTGTCGGCGTCGGAGGCGGCCAGGATCATTCCCTGGGAGAGGATGCCGCGCAGCTTGGCCGGCTTCAGGTTCTTGACGATGATGATCTTGCGGCCGAGCAGCTCCTCGGGCTTGTAGTACAGTGCAATGCCAGCGACCAGGGTGCGGGTGTCGCCGCCGCTGTCGACCGTCAGTTTCAGGAGCTTGTCGGCTTTTTCCACCTTTTCGGCCGCTAGCACCCTGGCCACGACCATCCGCACCTTCTGGAATTCGCCAATCTCGATCAGGCCTTCCGACACCGTCGCCGCGTCCGCGGGGAAACCCGGCTTCGATTCCTTCTTGGGGACTTCTGTTTCCGTCATGATTGCTCCTTGGTGATGGGTGCCCGCCGCGGGAGGGACCTCCGCGAAGAACGCCTCGCTGTCCACGCGCGGGAAAAGCTGCTCGCCGGGCCGGATGGCGAAGGCCTCCGGGAGGTCCCGCCAGCCCAGGCGCGTGTCCGGCGAGTTGAAAATAGCACGGACCTTGGCGGCCGTCTCGGTCAGGATGGGCGAGAGCAGGGCGTTGACGCTCAAGATGGCGCGGGCCAGCGTCTTCAGGACCCCGGCCAGGCGCTGCCGGTTCGCCTCCTCCTTGGCCAGGTTCCAGGGCTGGGTCTCAACGATGTAGCGGTTGAGGCTGTTCACGTAGGCGAAGATCATTTCCAAGCCGCGGTTGAACTGATACTGGTCGAACAGCTCCAGAACCGACTCCTCCAGCCGTCGGAAGACCGTCTCAATCTCTTTCTCCCTTTCGCTGTACTGCCCGGCGTCCCGGAACTCGTTGCCGAAGTACTTCTCGATCATGCCCGTGGTCCGCGACACCAGGTTGGCCCAGTCGTTGGTCAGGTCGGTATTGATGCGGTTGATGAATCCCTCATGAGAGAAGTTGCCGTCGGCGCCGATGGAGGCCTCGCGCATCAAGAAATAGCGGATGGCGTCGGGGCTGAAGTGCTTGAGCAGGATGTGCGGGTCAAGAACGTTGCCGCTCGACTTGGACATCTTTTTCTCGTCCTTCAGCCACCAGCCGTGAATCAGCTCCTTCCTCGGGGGCGGCAACCCGGCCGCCATCAGGAAGGCCGGCCAGTAGACGGCGTGGTACTTGAGAATGTCCTTGGCCATGAGGTGCAGGTCGGCGGGCCAGAACTCGCGGAATCGCCCCCCTTCATTCAAGTAGTCGATGGCGGTGATGTAGTTGGACAGGGCGTCGAACCAGACGTAAATGGTCTGGCGCGGATCCCCCGGCACTGGAACTCCCCACTTGACCGTGGAGCGGGTGACGCTCAGGTCCCTCAGCCCCATCTTGACGAACGAGACCACTTCGTTCATGCGCGAGCGCGGCATGACGAACTCCGGGTTCTCCTCGTAGAACTTCAGCAACCGGTCGCCGTAAGCCGACAGGCGGAAAAAATAGCACTTCTCCTTCACGCGGTTATCGGTCAGCCGGCCGCAGTCGGGGCAGGCCCTCTGGCCGTCGGCGGTCTCCTCGACGCTGTCGGGGATGAAGTTCTCGCAGGAGATGCAATAGTGGCCGGCGTACTCGCCGAGGTAGATGTCGCCCTGCGCCATGACCTTGGCGAAAATCTTCTGCACTCCCTTCACGTGGACCTCGTCGGTGGTGCGGATGAAGGCGTCGTACTCGATGTGTAGGGTTGTCCAGAGTTTTTTGAAGTGCTCCACCATGGCGTCGGCGAGCTGCTGGGGAGCGAGCCCCTGCTTGGCGGCACTGCGCTCGATCTTCTGCCCGTGCTCGTCGGTGCCGGTTAGGAAAAGCACCCGGAAGCTCCGCAACATCTTGTAGCGCTTGATGACATCGGCCAGGATGGTGGTGTAGGCGTGGCCGATGTGCGGCACGTCGTTCACGTAGTAGATCGGGGTGGTCAGGTAGAACTTCTCCATGACCTTCTCCTGTCGCTTGTCGGCAGAGACCGCATTATAGCACATCTCGCTCCGTCGGGGGAAACCGCTCGCGACTGCCGCCGGTTGTCAAAAGGAGATCTTCAACGGCTTGGTGTCTTCCTTCTTCTCCTTCTTTTCCTTCGCGGGCTTGCCTTTGCCGGGCGAGTCGCTGCCCGTGGCCGGCGCCTCGGCGACCGGGGGCTGGGAATCGCCGGTCATGGCGCTGGCCTTGGCCCATAGATCGGACATTCTCTTTTCGCAGTTTTCCATGCCCGGGATGTTGTCCTTGGCGATCTCCCGTTCGGCCTCGCGCACCAGGGCGGCGATCTCGGCCTTCATCTCCGCGGGAAGGTTGCTGCCCCGGCTCAACTGGTTGAGGGAATAAAGCTGGTTGATAATCTGGTTCTTTTTGTGGATGGCCTCCCTCTTCCTGAGGTCCAGTTCCTGGAGTTTTTTCGCTTCCTCGCGCAATTGCTCCACCTCTTCCTTGCTCAGCAATCCCGAGTGGGTGATCAGGATCTCCTTTTTGTTCTTCGTGGAGAGATCCATGGCCGAAACGTTCATGATGCCGTTGATGTTGATGTTGAAGGTGACCTCGATGCGGGGCACGCCCCGGGGGGCGCGCTTGATATCCAGGAGTGTGAACTTGCCCAACAGCTTGTTCTCCTCGGCGATCTCCCTTTCCCCCTGGTAGATCTCGATGTCCACCTCGGCCTGGTTGTCCTCCGCCGTGGAGAAAACCAGGCTGCGGCTGGTCGGGATGGTGGTGTTGGCGTTGATGATGCGCGTGAACGCGCCGCCGAACGTCTTGACGCCCAGGGAGAGGGGCGTCACATCGAGCAGCAGGATGTCCTTGCTCTCTCCCTTGATGATGGAGCCCTGGGTGGCGGCTCCCATGGCCACGATCTCATCGGGATTGACCTTGCGGTTGGGCTCCCGCCTGAAGAATTCCCTGACTTTCTGCTGGACGAAGGGGATGCGCGTGGAGCCGCCGACCAGGAGAAATTCGTCGATGTCGGCGATCCGCAGGCTGGCGTTCTGCAGGGCCCGCGAGCAGATCTCCAGGGTCTGCTCGACGTTCTTCTTGATCAGGTTCTCAAATTCACTGCGGCGCAGGTACTTGATCAAGTGCACGGGGCCGTCCTCGGACTCGGCGATGAAGGGCAGGTTGATCTCGCATTCGTCGATGGCCGAAAGCTCGATCTTCGCGTTCTCGGCGGCCTCGCGGATGCGCTGCAGCGCCGCCTTGTCGCGCGAGAGGTCGATGCGGTGCTCGTCGGTGAATTCCTTGATCAGCTTCTGGGTCAGGGCGATGTCGAAGTTGTTGCCCCCCAGATGGGTGTTACCGGCCGTGGCCAGCACCTTGATGACGCCGTTCTGGACGTCCAGCACCGAGATGTCGATGGTGCCGCCCCCGAAATCATAGACGATGATCTTGGCCTTTTTCTTCAGATCGACGGAATAGGCCAGCGAGGCTGCCGTCGGCTCGTTGATGATGCGCTTGACGGTCAGGCCGGCGATGTTGCCGGCGTCCTTGGTGGCCTGGCGCTGGGCGTCGTTGAAGTACGCCGGCACGGTGATGATGACGCTGTCGATGGGATCGCTCAGGTAGCGGTTGGCCGCGTCCTTGAGCTTGAGCAGGATCATGGCCGATATCTCTTCGGGGGAAAAGATCTCGTTGTTCACCTCGATGCGCAGCAGGTCTTCCCCGTGGCGGATGATGTGAAAGGGGAATTCCTGGAGGTAGGGTTCGACCTCCGAGAATTTTTTCCCCATCAGGGTTTTGACCGAAAAGATGGTGTTGAGCGGATTGGTGATCATCTGGCTCTTGGCCGGTTGTCCCACCAGCCGCTCCCCGGTGGACGTGAAGGCGACGATAGAGGGCAGCAAGCGATGCCCTTCCGGGGTAAGGATGATCTCCGGGGTCGTGCCCTCCAGGTAGGCGATGGCCGACTTGGTGGTGCCGAGATCGATCCCGAGTATTTTACCCATCTTGTTGCTTTTTCTAACATAGCGCAAGCGAAAAGTCAATTCAGGACCCGGCGGCTGGGCGGGGTGCCGGTCGCCTATTGACTCCGCGTATTTTTTACGCTATGATCGCCCTCGGTGCCGGGATAGCTCAGTAGGTAGAGCGAGGGACTGAAAATCCCTGCGTCCGTGGTTCGATTCCGCGTCCCGGCATTTTCCTTGACTCCCCCCCGCGGTTTTGTTACTATTTTTCAATGAAGGCCACGTTGTCATCCATCGTTTCCCGTTTTCGCGACCGGAGAGTCGTCGTCTGGGGCGACCTGATCCTTGACCAGTACGTGTTCACTTCGGCCGGCAGGGTGTCGCGCGAGGCGCCGGTGCTGGTCACCGAGTTCGAGAAGAACGAATACCGCCTGGGCGGAGCCGGCAATGTGGTGATGAACCTGCTGGCTCTGGGGGCCGTTCCCCAGCCCGTAGGATTCGTGGGCAAGGATCCTTCGGGAGAGATCCTTGTGGACTTGCTGCGCGAACGGGGGATCGACACCGGATCCCTGGTGAGCGTCGACGGCTTCCAGACCCCGTTGAAAAGCCGCATCCTCTCCGGCGGCGAGAACACCAAGAAGCAGCAGATCCTGCGCATTGACACCCTGCCCCCGGGCTCCGTCGCCGAAGCGGCGCGACGCAGGCTCGCCGAGGGTTTGTTTTCCCTGCTGGCGGCAGGCGACCCCTTGATCCTTTCCGATTACCTTGGGCAGACGGTCACCCCCGCCGTTTTTCATGCCGTGATAAAAAGATTTCCCCGCTTACTGAGCGCGCTCGATTCGCGGAATCATCTGCTGGGTTTTTCCGGCGTGACCCTAGCCACTCCCAATGAGCCGGAGATCAAGAGCCTTTTTCCGGAAAAGAAGTTCTCCGGCGACGGTGATTTTTCCCTGGCGGGCGCCGAATTGCTGGAAAAAATGGATGTCCACGGCGTGGTCCTGAAGAGGGGGCACCGGGGCATGCTGGTATTCGAACGCGGCACGAAGCCAGTTCCTCTGGAGATTTACGGGACATCGCAGATCGTCGACGTCACCGGTGCCGGGGACACCGTGCTGGCCGTGCTGACCCTGGGCCTGGCCGCGGGTGCATCCCTTCTGGATTCGGCCCGCCTGGCCAACATCGCCGGCGGAATCGTGGTCATGCATGAAGGGGCCTATCCCATCCGCTCGCGCGAGCTTGAGGATGCCCTGCGCTAAATTCCATCCCCTGCCGCGGCTGCGGTCGGAGATCGAACGGGAAAGAAAGGCCGGGCGGGTGATCGTCCTGGCCAACGGTGGCTTCGACCTCATCCATGTCGGCCACGTTCGCTATCTGCAGCAGGCCAAGGCCCGGGGCGATGTCCTGGTGGTGGCCCTGAACTCGGATGCGTCACTCAAGAAGCTGAAGGGCGGAGGGCGCGCCCTGATCGACGAACGGGGACGGGTACGGATCATCGCCGCCTTGGGCTGCGTGGACTATGTGACCGTATTCGCCGAGGAAACGGTCGAGAGGGTCCTGCGGGCCATCACCCCCCACATCCATTGCAAGGGGTCGGACTATACCCTGGACTCCATCCCGGAACGCGACGTCGTGCGCAGCTACGGCGGCCAGATGGCCATCGTCGGCGGCGCCAAGGTCCGTTCCTCCTCGCAGGTGATCGCAGCGATCAAGGAGCGCTACGGCTGAGTTGGAACGCATCGCCATCATCCGCCTGTCGTCGCTGGGCGATATCGTTCACGCCCTGCCGGTCCTGCCGGCGCTGCGCCGGAACCGGCCCCAGTGCCGCGTCACCTGGTTCGCCGAGCCGGCCGGGGCCGAGCTGCTGGGGCATTTCCCGGGAATCGACGAGATTGCTCGCGTGGATGTCAAGGGGCGCCGGAGCCTGCCGGCCAAGATCGCATACCTGGTCCGCTTCGCGTGGCGCTGGCGGGGGCGCTTCGACCTGGTGCTCGATTTTCAGGGCTTGCTCAAGTCTGCCCTGATCGCTTTCCTGTTGGGAGGTACGCGCCTGGGCTTCGGCCGGGGAAATTTGCGTGAACCCCTGGCGGCGCTCCTGTATTCCCGCCGCGCCGATCCATTTCCCGAGGAGCGCCACGTCATCCGCAAGAACCTCCATCTGCTTTCCCTGCTCGGCATCGAGGGCGCGGAAGTGGAATATCCCCGGCGGTCATGGCGGCCGTCCGAGGCCTTGGCCGCCTTTCTGAAGGAGAGCGGCCTGGGCGAGGGCGGATGGATCGTCCTGAATGTGGGCGGCGGCTGGCCCAGCAAGCTC
>JAFGST010000146.1 GCA_016934475.1 Candidatus Aminicenantota bacterium
CCGAAATACTTGCGGGCCATGGAAAGGCTGATGGCGACGGCATTGGGCTGCGCGAGTGCCCGCCGGGGATCGCCCTGGATGAAGGGCACGGAGAACACGTCAAAAAAAGCGGGGTCGGCGAAAAAAAACCGCTCTTCGCTGAAGCACGTTTCACCGTGGCGCAGCACCGGAGCCCCATAGTATCGGAAGCGGGTAACGACCTCGATCTCGGGAATCTCGCGCTGGATCAGGGCGGCCAGGGGCGCGCTGACGGTGGCCATGCTCGCCGTGTTGTCGGCCCAGGATGCATCGACGTCGATGCGGTAGGTGCGGTCGGCGTTCGTATAGAAGCGGTCGTAGGACGTCTCGTCCAGGATGTACAGCAAGATCATCAGGCAGCAGGCCAGTCCCAGCGCGAATCCGGCGATGGTGATCAGGGAGTACCCCTTGTGGCGGACGATGTTGCGCCAGGCGGTCAGCAAATAGTTTTTAAACATGGTTCACCTCAAAAAACGCAAACCGGGAAGCGCAGACCGCAGACCGGAAGAAAATAAATTTGGAATTATTCTCATCCGAATCGCTCCTTTCTGGTTTTAATGAACTTAAACAACATCGCAGATATTTTGCGAGTCTTTTCTGTCAGTTCAAATCCCAATTGCTTTTCCAGCAATTCCAGTTCCATGGCCAGCAGCAATTGTGTCCGCAGTTCGCCGCAGGATCCTTTGGCAACATACAAGAATTGGATGAATTCCTTGTTGGAATGCCGCTCATATCCTTCTGCGACATTCGATGGAATGGACACAGCCGCTCTTTGCACTTGATCGCGAAATCCATAATCTCTACATGCCTTAAAAGCTTTATATACCTCTTTAGCCAAATGATAACTCTCCCGCCAAACCAGTAAATCTTCAAATTTCTCGATTTTATTTTTCTCCATTATGCTTCATTCTCCCTTTCTTCTTTTTTCGGTCTGCGGCCTCCGGTCTCCGGTTTCCATTATTCGTATCGCAGGCTGTCGACCGGGTCGGCCCGCGCGGCGCGGACGGTCTGCAAGCCGATGGTCAATGCGGCGAAGGCCAGGGCCAGCAGGCCCGCCAGAACGAAGGTGCCGGCATCGGGCGATGTCCTATAGGCGAAGTTCTCCAACCAGCGCTTGGCGGAGAGATAGGCCAGCGGCCAGGCCAGGATGTTGGCAACCAGGACGCAGGCGAGGAATTCCTTGGACAGGATCCCCACGATGCCGCCCAGGGAGGCCCCCAGCACCTTGCGGATGCCGATCTCCTTGGTGCGCTGTTGCGCCGTGAACGCCGACAGGCCCAGGAGGCCCAGGCAGGCCAGGACGACGGCCAGCCCGGCGAAGGTGGTCACGATTGCCAGGATCCGCCGCTCCTCCTGGTAGAAGCCGCGGATGTCGTCGTTCAGGAACGTGTAATCGAAGGGATAGGCGCTGAACGATCGCCAGATCTTCTCGATGGCGGCCAGGGTCTCGCGGACCTTTTCCCCGTGCAGCCTGACGGCCAGGTTGGAGACCATGCGGGGCCAGAAAACCATGGCCGACGAGGGGATTTCCTCCTGCAGGGAGTAGGCATGGAAATCGGCGACCACGCCGACCACGCTTCCCTTCCGGCCCCAGAGCCCGGTCCTCAGCTTCTTGCCCAGGATGTCTTCCGGCCTGGCGTACCCCATTTTGCGGACGGCCGTTTCGTTCAGCAGGATCTCGAAATCCATCTCGGCGGACGGCAAAACCCCCAGGTTCTTGCCGGCGACCAGGCGCAGGCCGAATTCCCTGACGTAGTCGGTATCGATGAAGTTCATGTCCACGTCGAAGCGGTCCTTGTCCGATTCGCTGGCGTAGAAACCGGTTCCCACGGTCGTGGAAGCCATGGGGGACTTCAGGCAGGCCGTGGCCCCCTTCACTCCCGGCAACTTGAGCAGCTCGGCTTTCAGGCTATCCGTCCTCTCCTTGAGGGCATCCTCGCCGATCGGGATATTGACCACAGCGCCCCGGTTGAAACCAAGGTCGGCGCTGGCGAAGTAGCGGAGCTGCTTCAAGACCGTCAATGTGCCGACGATCAGGGCGATGGAAATGAAGAATTGAAAGACGACCAGTGCCCGTCTCATTCGCAGCGGGCTGGAGTTCCACCCCGGGTCGGCTTGCGCCGCCTTGAAGGCCCCGATGGGCGACCGTTTGGACAGGGAGAAGGCCGGGTACAGGCCGGCCAGGAGTCCCACCAGCAGCACCAGGGCCGCCATGAAGCCCAGCAACGATGGCCATCCTCCAGGAGTCAGGCCGACCGGATGCCCGACCAGCAGCGAAAAACCGGGCAGGGCCACGAAGCCGATGCCGGCGGCCAGGGCCATGGCGGCCGCGCTCAGGAAAAAGGTCTCGCCCAGGAACTGCTTGATAAGCTGGCCATGGCCCGCCCCGAGCACCTTGCGCAGGCCGACCTCACGGGCGCGGCGGACGGAGCGGGCCGTGCTGAGGTTGATGAAGTTGATGGCGGCGATCAGCAGGATAAAGGCGGCAATCAGCGACAGCGTGATCAGGATGACGGGGTGTCCGGGAGTCTCGATTTCGCCCCCCAGATGCGAATGGAGGTGGATGTCCAGCAGCGGCTGCAGGATGGGTGTCCATCGGACCTCGTAGCGACGCGGGGCGTTGCGGTCGACGATGTCCTTCATCTTGCGCTCGAGAACGGGGGCGCTGGCGTGGCCGTTCAGCAGGCAATAGGTATAGTTGTTCATTATCCCGCCCCACTGTAGGTCGGGCTCGAATCCGAAATAATCCTTGTCGAGGGCGGATAAGGGGAGGAAGAGATCGAAATGAAAATGGGAGAGCAGAGGAATGTCCCGGATCACGGCGGCCACCTGGAAGGGGAAGCGCTTCTCGAAGCGTAGAGTCCTGCCGATCACGTCGATGGTGCCGAAGTACCTGCGGGCGGCCGTCTCGCTCAGGACCAGCGAGCGGGGATCGGCCAGCATGTCTCCGGCTTGGCCGCGCAGGACGGGAAAGGTGAAGATGCGGAACAAATCGGCGTCGCTGAAGGCGATCCGTTCCCTGGTGAAGCTCTTGTCGCCAACGTCGATCAGCCCGGCGCTGGGGATAAAGATCCGCGTCGCCCGCTCGATCTCCGGGTAGTCCTTTCTCAGGGCATGGACCATGGGAAACTGCGAGGCGGCGTCGCGCGATGTCTTCTCGGGGGACGCGGCCTCCATGGCCACCCGGAAGATGCGGTCGGACCGTTGGTGGAAGCGGTCGTAGTTCAACTCCTGGCGCACGAAGAGAAAGACCAACATGCAGGCGGCCAGGCCCACGGCCAGGCCGAAGACGTTGATGAACGAATACCCTGGGTGGCGGCGAATGGTGCGCCAGGCGGTCTTCAGGTAATTGCTCAGCATGATTCACCTAGTGAGTCGGAGAACGCAGTCCGCAGACCGCGACCCCTTCTCCTTTTTCCGGTCTGCGGCTTGCGGCCTCCGGTTTCCATCATTCGTGCCTCAGGCTGTCGACCGGGTTGGCCCGCGCGGCGCGCAGGGCCTGGAAACTGACGGTCAGCAGGGCGACGAGCATGGTCGCAACGCCGGCGGCGGGGAATATCCAGACCGACAGGGGCGTGCGGTAGGCATAGTCGGACAGCAGCCTGTCCATCAGATAATAGGCGACCGGCCAGGAGATCGCATTGGCCGCGATCAGCAGGAGCAGGAATTCGCGGGACAGCATGGAGACGATGCGTGAGATGGAGGCGCCGAGCACCTTGCGGATGCCGATCTCCCGGGTGCGCTGCTCGGCGGTAAAGGCGGCCATGCCGAACAGTCCCAGGCAGGAGATGAAGATGGCCAGGATCGCGAAATAACGGTATATGCTCCCGCTCCGGCGATCCTCGGCGTAGAGGCGGTTGAACTCCTCGTCCAGGAACGAGTATTCAAAAATATCGTTCGGCGCGAATTGGGCCGCCGTGCGCTTCAGGTAGGCGATGGTTCCCGGGATGTCCTCGGGCCTGATCTTGACGAAGATATACTCCAGGCCACCGTGGCGCTCGGACATCGTGTAGACGACCGGTTCGATGGGGCGGTGCAGCGGGCTGGCGTTGGCGTTGCCGACGATGCCGATGATCCGCCCCTTGTCCTCCCAGACGGAGAACATCTTCCCGATCGGGGCGGAGAGCCCCGTGATGCGCAGGGCCTCCTCATTGAGGATGTAGTTCTCCCGGTCGGCGGGGAAGCGCTTGTCGAAACTCCTCCCCTGGACGATGCGCATGCCCAGGGTCGAGAAATAATTGTAGTCGATGCATTCGTCGGTCATGGTGACGTAATCCTCGGGCCCCCGGCCCTCCCAGAACACGGGATTCATGTGGCCGATGTTCAGGGGCAGGCGCCGGGCCGCCGTGACGCCGATGATCTTCGGGTTCTGGCGGATCGCCTTCTTGAACGGCTCGTATTTCGACATGATTTCCCGGCTCATGGGGATGGCGACCACGTGGCTCCTGTCCATGCCCGTGTCCTTGCTGCGGATGAAGTCGAGTTGCTTCACCATGACCAGGGTGGCGATGATCAGGATGATGGCCGCGCTGAACTGGCCGACGACCAGAATCCGGCGCAGGAGGCGGCCGCCGGCCCCAGATGAGGACCTGCCGTTCTTGAGGACGGCGGCGGGCCTGAAGGAGGAGAGGAGGAGGGCCGGGTAGCTTCCGGAAAGAAGGCCCGAGATGAGGACGATGCCCGCGACGAGCAGCGCCGTGGAGCCGTCGCCGGCGACGTTCAGGGCCAGCTGCTTCTCGGCGAGGCGGTTGAAGGCCGGAAGGAACAGCTGGATCATGCCCAGCGCCGCCAGCATCGCGACGAGCGAGGAGAACAGGGCTTCGCCGATGAACTGCCTGGCGACGTCGGCCCTCGTCGCGCCGGCCACTTTTCTCATGCCGATCTCCTTGGCCCGCGTGCTCGACCGGGCCGTAGCCAGGTTGATGAAGTTGACGCAGGCGATGATCAGGATGAAGAAAGCGATGGCCAGGAAAACGTAGACGTAGAAGATCGGGTCCGTTCCGTTCAGGGCGTAGAGGTGGACCCGGGAGAGTGGCTGGAGGTGGAGCGGGATCTTCTGGTCGGTCCGCTTATCGTGCTCATTGACAAATCCTGAGATCTTCTTCGCGAACTGCCGGGCGTCGGCATGGGGATCGAGCAGAACATAGGTCCAGGCCTCCCAGGACCAGCTCGTTTCCCCGCGTTCGCCCAGGAACTTCGTGGAGCCCAGGTAATCGAATTGCAGGTGAGAGTTGGCGGGGACGTTCCTCATGACGCCGGTGACGGTCATCGGCACCTTGCCGTTGCGAAGCAGGGACTTGCCGATCGGATCCTCGGCGCCGAAATATTTGGCCGCCGCGCGCTCGCTCAGGACGATCGAGTCCGGGTTGGCGAAAACGGTCCGTGGATCGCCCTTGGCCAGGGGGAAGCTGAAGATGGCGAAAAAATCGTCGTCCACCAGGCCACCCCTCTCGTTGAACGTTTTTTCTCCGTTCCGCAGCTGGATGACCCAGCTCCAGAAGCGGGTGGCCTTCTTGACCTCCGGATACTGCCGCTGGAGCGTCTTGGCCAGGGCCAGGGGATTGTCGTGGTACTTCTTCCCCTGCAGCTCGGGGACGGTCAGGTAGATGTCGGCGTAATTTTCATGGAACGTATCGAAGCTGAGCTCGTCCCGGACCCAGAGCAGAATGAGCAGGCAGGCCGCCATCCCGACCGCCAGTCCGGCGATGTTCAGGAACGCGTACCCCTTGTGGCGGCGGATGGTGCGCCAGGCGGTCTTCAGGTGGCTGCTCAGCATGATATCCTCCTTATTATTCGTATCGCAGGCTGTCGACCGGATTGGCGCGCGCCGCGCGGATGGAGTGATAGCTGACCGTGGCCAAAGCGAGCAGCAGGGCGAGCAATGAAGAGAGCACGAAGATGCCGATGCCGACCGGGAGGCGATAGGCAAAGGCCTGCAGCCATTGCCGGAGCAGGAATAACGCCGCCGGCCAGGCGAGAATCGTCGCCAGCGCCACCCACTGGATGAATTCCCGCGACAGCATAACCACGATCTGCGGCATGGAGGCGCCCAGCACCTTGCGGATGCCGATCTCCTTCCAGCGCCGGTCGGTCATGTAGGAAGCCATGCCCAGGAGCCCCAAGTTGGCGACCAGCAGCGCCAGGAGGGTGAAGCCGTTGACGACCCCGGCCAGCTTGCGGTCGGCTCGGTACAGCTTGTCGATCTGCTGGTCGAGGAAGGAGAAATCGAACGGATGATCGGGTGCGGCCCGCTTCCACGTCCCGGCCAGGGTTGCCAGAGCCTCGGCGGTGTTGCCCGGCTTGATCTTGACGAAGAGGTAGGCGAATTTTCCGGGATCGTACACCAGGGCCACGGGGCCGATGGCCGAGTGCAGGGAACGGGCGTGAAAGTCCCTGACCACGCCGACGATCTCACGCCGGTCCAGGCGCTTGCCGAGGGGGGAGACAAGCCCCAGCGCCCTGACCGCGCTTTCGCTGATGACGATCTTCCCCTCCAGGTTGCCGCCCATGTCCTTTGAGAAAAACCGGCCCTGGGCCATTTCGATGCCGTGGGTCTTCAGGAAATCCTCGTCGCACCTGACCATGCTGCATTTCATCTCTTCGCCGGGCTTTCGGCCCTCCCAGTCGTCCATGATCATGGTGGTGCCGAACATCATGACCGGATCGCTGGCCGCCGAGGCGCTGGCGACTGACGAATTCCTAAGGATCTCCGCCTTCAGCGGTTCGACCCGCCGGACGAGATCCCCGCGCAAGGGCACCATCAGGACCTGCTCTTTGTCAAAACCCACCGCCCGCGTGCGCAGGAAGCGCAGCTGCCGGTAGATCCCGACGCTGGCGACGATCAGCAGGATGGTCAGGCTGAACTGGAAGACCACCAGCAGCTTGCGGAAGCGTGAGCCGCCGGCGCCCAGGGCGATCTTACCCTTCAACACCGCCGCCGGCGTGAAGTGGGAGAGGTACCAGGCCGGATAGATCCCGGCCAGCAGTCCGGTGGCCAGCAGGAATCCCAGCAGCGGCAGCCAGGCGGAGGGGACGAACAGGACGCCGGCGCCGATCGCCTTTCCGGAAAGGGAGTTGAGGAGGGGCAGGCTCAGCACGACCAGCGCCAAGGCGATGATCATGGCCAGGGCGGCCTGGAGGACCGATTCGCCCAGGAACTGCACGATGATCTCCCGGCGCTTCGCGCCGTTCACCTTGCGCAGGCCGATCTCCTTTGCCCGCGCGCCGCCTTGGGCGGTGGTCAGGTTCAGGTAGTTGATGCAGGCCATGAGCAGGATGAACACGGCCAGTAGCGAGAACAGCAGGACGGTGTCGATGTCGCCCCGCACCTCCCCCTCATCGATGGAGGCGGAACGCAGGTGGATGTCGGTCAGGGGCTGCAGGCGCAGGTTGATGTTGCTGTTGCCCAGGGGCTGGTGAAGCCTAGAGGAGATCTTTCCCTGCAGCCGGCGGGCGTCCGTCCGGGGCGACAGCAGCACATACGTTTCATACGAGAAGCGCTCCCACGTCTCCGTTGGGAATCCGAAATCGCCGGCGTCCTGGAGGGGGAGCAGGATGTCGAAGGACAGGTGGGACTGGGCGGGGATGTCGGCCAGGATCCCGGAGACCACGCAGTCGCTGCGGTTGTTCAGGCGCAGGGCCTTTCCCAGCGGCTCCTCCGAACCGAAGTACTTCGCCGCCGCGGACTCGGTCAGCACGACGGCATGGGGGATGGACAAGGCGGTCAGCGCGTCTCCCCGGCGCAGGGGGAAGGAAAACATCCGCAGGAAATCGGGGTCCACCAGGGAGACCTTCTTCTCGTAGAAGCGTTTCTCGCCTCGGGAGACGATCTGTTGGCCCACGTACAGATGGCGCGCCGACTGCAGGATTTCGGGGAACTCGGCCTTCAAGGCCGGCCCCAGGCTGGGCGGCAGCACGGCGAACGATTCGCTGCCGCCGCCGGGTTCTCTGGCCTGAGCGATGACGCGGTGGATGGAGCCGGCGTTGACGTGAAAGCGGTCGTAGCTCACCTCGTCCCGCACCCACAGCAGGATCGTGATGCAGCTGGCCAGGCCCACGGCCAGGCCGAAGACGTTGATGAGCGAATACCCCGGATGGCGGCGGATGGTGCGCCAGGCGGTCTTCAGGTAATTGCTCAGCATGATTCACCTAGTGAGTCGGAGAACGCAGTCCGCAGACCGCAGGCCGCGGCCCCTTCTCCTTTTTCCGGTCTGCGGCTTGCGGCCTCCGGTTTCCATCATTCGTACCTCAGGCTGTCGACCGGGTTGGCCCGCGCGGCGCGCAGGGCCTGGAAGATCACCGTGGCCAGGGCGATGGCCAAGACCAGCAGCGCCGGGAAAATGAAGACGGCTGGAACGATCGCCGTGCGGAAGGCAAAATTGTCGAGCCACTTCCGCGTGGCCAGGAAGGCCAGCGGCCAGGCGAAGACGTTGGCCAGCGCAACCCAGAATAGGAATCTGCGGGTCAGCAGCAGAACCACGCCGCCGCTGGAGGCCCCGATGGCCTTGCGGATGCCAATTTCCTTGGTGCGCTGCTCGATGTGGAACGAGGCCAGGGCGAACAGGCCCAAGCAGGAGATCAGCAGGCAGAGGCTGGAGAAAATGATCGCCAGCTTCTGCTGCCGTTGATCCTGCTCGTAGAACCGGGCCAGGCGCTGGTCCATGAAGGAGTAGGTGAAGGGATGGCCGGGGGCGAAGGCCGTCCAGCGGGAGCGCAGCGCCTCGAGCGTTTCCCCGATCCGGCCGCCCCGCAGGCGCACGTTCAGGTAGGACGGCGGCTCCAGGGGCTGAACGATGAATGTCCCGCGCACGTCGCGGTGGAGCGATTGGTAGTGGAAATTGCGTGCCACCCCGATTACCGTGCCGAGCTCGCAGCGCTTGCCGACCGCCTCCTTCCAGTTCAGGGCCTTGACCAGGTTCTCCGTGACGATGAACTCCATGGTCTTGCGCTCCAGGTCCTGGCGGCTTCCCGGCCGGGAAAAGTTGCGACCGGCCACCAGCTGGATGCCGAGGGTTTCGAAATAGTCTTGGTCGGCCTCCAGGGAAGCGAAGGCGTGCAGCTGAATACCGCCCTGCTCGCTCTCCCAGGGGAAGGCGTAGCCGGTGTACCCCGTGCCGGGCACGGAATCGGACAAGGAGGCGGCCGCTACGCCGGGCAGGCGCAGGACCTCGTTTTTGAATGCGCCCAGCCGCTGACGCAGCCCGGAATCCGCGGCCTGGATCAGGACGACGGCGTCGCGGGTGAATCCCAGGTCCCTGCTCCTGACGAAGTCCAGTTGGCGGTTCATCAGGAAGGTCAGGGAGAGGCCGCCGATGGCGATGACGAACTGCGCCATTACCAGCCCCTGGCGCACGAAGCGCCCCGCCGCTTGGCCCGCGATCCCGGCCTTGATGCTTCTCACCGGCGAGATGCGCGACAGGTAGAAAGCCGGATAAAACCCGGCCAGCAGGCTGACCGTGATCCATATGGCCGACAAACCCAGGAGTAGTTGCGGATTACCGAATAGATTCACCTGGAGGTTTTTGCCGATCACCTGGTTCAGCGGGCTCAGTGCCAGGATGCCGGCTGCCAGGACGATCCCGGCCAGCATGGCCAGGAACACGAAGAAGAACGACTCGGCCAGCAGATGGACCACCAGCTGCCCCTGGCTCGAGCCGCTGACTTTTTTCACGCCGATCTCCTTGGCCCGCTTGCCGGCCCGGGAGGTGGCCAGGTTGACGTAGTTCACGCCGGCGAGGAACAGGATCAGCAGGACGATGCCGCAGAACCAGAAGAGGAAGCGGGAGTTCGCCGCGGCCTGATCGATGTTGATGATCGACCGCAGGTGGATCCCCGTCAGGGGCTCCGCCAGGTGGCGGTAGTGGATGCGGTCGGTGGCCGCCTGGTATTTTTCATAGAATTTCCGGGCTCTGGCGGCGAAGTCGGCGGCGGTGAAGCCCGGGGTGAACAGGAAGTACAGCTCGTCGCCCATGCCGCCGGAAAGCTTCGACGGCTGGAACAGTTCCGCCTGGTTCATGCCCTTGAACTGGGTGGAATAGGAAAGCAGGGCGGAAAACTGCAGCTGGTTATTGGCGGGAGGATCGGCGACCACGCCCGTGACCTCGAAGGGGCCCTGGTTCTCCACTTCCAGCACTTCGCCCAGCGGGTTCCGGTCTCCGAAGATCTTCCCTGCGAACGAGCGGGTCAGGACGATGGCGTTATCCCGGCTCAGGGCCTTGCGGAGATCCCCGTACACGGCGCCATGGGTGAAGACGGTGAAGATGCTGGGGTCGGCCCAGAGGAAGTCCTCCTCGCTGAAGGCGCGGTCCTTCTGCCTGACCATGATCTCGCCCAGGTAGCCGATGCGGACGAACGACTCGATCTCGGGGATGAAATCCTTCAGCAGCGGCCCGGCGCCCGGGTTGCAGCTGCTCTGGACCGAGGTTACGCCGCCGATGGTCATCTCCACGCCGTAGTGGAAGATGCGGGCGTGGTTCTGGTGCTGGCGGTCGTAACTCAGTTCGCTCTGCACGAAGAGCAGGCCGATGAGGCAGCAGGCGATTCCCAGTCCCAGCCCGAAGATGTTGACCAGCGAATGGAACCGGTCGCGGCCGAGGCTTCGCAGCGTTTGCCTGAAAAGGATCCGTAACATGCGTCCCTCCTATTTGCAGCCCAGGCCGTCCCTTGGGTCGGCGCGGACCGATGAGATGGGTGCAGGAAACACGGCGATTCCCTGGGCCCCGGTCAGATCACGAACAAGATGAAGGCCATGGCCAGGGTGAAAAAAAGGACGTTGGCTGCGAGCAGCCTGGCCTTGGCCCGGCGCAGCCTCTGCCGAATTTCCTCTTCCAGTTCGCCAATATTCATATCTGAATTTCGGCAAGACATGGTGGCTCATCTTCCTTTCCTCCTCCCTTCGCCCCGGATCGAGCGTCCCGGTCTCCGGTTGCCTTTCCTTTTAAACATGAAATTTCTGGTTGAAATTCTCGGTGACGATGTGGCCGTCGAACAGGTGCACGACGCGCTGAGCGTACTCGGCGTAGGCCGGGGAATGGGTGACCATGACGATGGTCGTCCCCTCGTCGTGCAGCTGCGAGAGCAGGTTCATGACCTCGTCGCCGTTGGCCGAATCGAGGTTGCCGGTGGGCTCGTCGGCCAGGATCAGCTTCGGCCGGGCCACCAGGGCCCGGGCCACGGCCACGCGCTGCTGCTGCCCCCCGGAAAGCTGCTGCGGGAAGTGGTTCTTGCGCGGGATCAGCTGCATGCGCTCCATCACCTCCAGCACCTTCTTCTTGCGCTCGCCGCTGCCGACCTTGAGATAGAGCAGGGGCAGCTCGATGTTCTCGAAGACGGTCAGTTCGTCGATGAGGTTGAAGCTCTGGAACACGAAGCCGATGTTGGCCTTGCGCAGGTGGGCCCGCTGGCGCTCCGAGTAGCGCGAGACCTCGTGGCCGAGGAATTGATACTCGCCCTCGCTGGGATTGTCGAGCAGCCCGAGGATGTTGAGCAGGGTCGACTTGCCGCAGCCCGAGGGTCCCATGACGGCGACGAACTCGCTCTCCTTGACCGACAGGTTGATCTGGTTGAGGGCCGAGGTCTCGACCTCCTCGGTGGTGTAGATTTTCTTCAGGTTCTTGGTTTGAATCATCGCGGATCTCCTTTTTTTATTTGCATCATTTTTCACTTAAGGACCAGGCGCTCGTTGTCGCCGAAGCTGTCGTAGCTGGAGGTGACGACCCGATCGCCGGGATGCAGGCCGCCCAGCACCTCGAACACGTCGGGATTCTGCCGTCCCAGGCGGATGTCCCTCTTGATGGCGGTCTTGCCGTCGGGCTCGACCACGAAGGCCCAATTGCCGCCGGTCTTCTGGAAGAAGCCGCCGCGGGGCAGCAGCAGGGCCTCGGCCACGTCGCTCAGCTCCAGGCGGATGTGCAGGGTCTGGCCGCGGCGGATGCCCGGCGCCTGGCGGTCGCGGAACTCCAGGTCGACGGAGAACTTCCCCCCCCTGACCTCGGGATACACGCGGGTGACCACCATGTGATGCGTGTTCCCCGACAGCTCGAACTGGCCGGGCTTGCCTTTTTGGACGCGGTCGATATAGAATTCGTCGATCTCGGCCCGGGCCTTGAAGCCCTCGGGCGCATCGATCTGCCCCAGCCGCTCTCCCGGCGACTTCGATTGCCCGGGCTCCGCCTGCAGCGAGGTCAGGGTGCCGCCGATCGGCGCGCGCACGGTCAGGTTGTCCAGCTTGCCCTTGGCGATGCGCAGGTTCTCCTCCATGCGCCTGACCGAGTCCTCCAGCTGCCCGATCTGCTGCTGGCGGTAGTTCAAGTCCTTTTCCTGCGATTCGGCCGCCAGCTGGCGCTTGGTCTTGACCAGTTCGAATTCATCGCGCGTATCCTCGAATTCGTGGCGGGAAACCAGTTTCTCGGCATAGAGCGACTGGTAGCTCTCGAACTTGCGCCGCTGCTTTTCGACCTGAAAATCGAGATCGGCCAGTTCTCGCTTCAGGCTCAAGCGGTTCTGCTCGAACAGCAGGCGGGTGTTGCGCAGGTTGTTGATCTGCTGGAACAGCTCGGCCTCGCGGTACATGATGTCCATCAGCAGCGAGGTATTGGACAGCTTGAGGATCTTGTCCCCCTTCCTGACCGCTGATCCGGCCTCGATGTAGATCGTTTCCACCAGCCCGCCCTCCTCCACGTCCAGGAAAATCGTCTGCATGGGCAGCACTTCGCCCATGATCGGGATGAACTCCTGGAAGGGGCCGCGCTGCACCGTGGAGATCGTCAGTTTCTCCGCCTCGACGTTGAGGGTGGCGCGGTGGCTCTGGAACAGGAGCAGGTAGGCGACCAGGAGCACGAAAGCCGCAACCAGGGAATAGGCGACGATCCGCCGCGGCGGCCACTTCTTCTTGGTGATCATTCTGTCCATGCTCATCGTTTTTCCTCTATCGTTTGGAAGCAACAAGCGTGCCAACTTCAATCGGAAGCGGTCCTGGAAGCGAAAAGAAGCCGCTGGATTCGCCTTCCGCCCGCCGGGAATTCTCATTCCAGTTTTCCTCCTTCATGAAGATGGAACGGCTCTGTTCGCTGGCGGCACAGTCAGTGTCCGTTTCCGGACAGTGGCCGGCAGAGTCTGAGCGCAAAGCCACGAAATCCTTCCGCCGCATGGGAACTATTCGATGTGTATGCTATAATGGCATCCATATTGCACGAACGATTGGCGTCGAGGCGCGGATGAAGAAAAAATCGGGAAGGGTTTTGATCGTGGATGACGACGCCGACGTGCTGCAGGCGGCGGCGCTCTACCTCAAGCAGCACGTGGAGGCGGTGTGCACCGAGAGGGACCCGACGCGCATCCCGCAGCGCCTGGGCAGCGAGGCGTTCGATGTCATCCTGCTGGACATGAATTTCGCGCGCGATGTCAGCAGCGGGCGGGAGGGTTTTTTCTGGCTGGATAAGATCCTCGCCATCGATCCCCAGGCGGTGGTCGTCCTGATCACGGCCTACGGCGACGTCGACCTGGCGGTGCGCGCGATCAAGGAGGGAGCCAGCGAGTTCGTCCTCAAGCCCTGGCAGAACGAGAAGCTCCTGGCCACGGTCACGGCCGCCTTGAAACTGCGCTCCTCGCGCTCGGAAGCGGAAAGCCTGCGCCGGCGGCAGCAGCAGCTCAGCGCCGACCTGGACTTTCCCTTCCACGACTTCATCGGCTCCTCGCCGGCCATGCAGCAGGTGTTCCAGACCATCGCCAAGGTGGGGGCCACCGACGCCAACGTGCTGATCATCGGGGAAAACGGCACCGGCAAGGAGCTGGTGGCCCGGGCCCTGCACCGGAGCTCTGCGCGCGCCGGGGAGATCTTCCTGGCCGTGGACATGGGCGGGATCAGCGAAACGCTCTTTGAAAGCGAATTGTTCGGCCATGTCAAGGGATCCTTCACCGACGCCCGCAGCGACCGCGTCGGCCGCATCGAGCTGGCCTCCAACGGCACCCTTTTCCTCGACGAAGTCGGCAACCTGCCCCTGAGCCTGCAGGCCAAGCTGCTGCGGGTGCTGGAAACCCGCCAGGTGACCCGGCTGGGATCCAACGTTCCCGTCAACGTGGACATCCGCCTGGTCTGCGCCACGAATATGCCCGTCGCCGACCTGGTCAACCGCAAGCAATTCCGCCAGGACCTGCTTTACCGCATCAACACGGTCGAGATCCACCTGCCACCCCTGCGCGAACGTGACGACGACCTGAAGGAGCTGGCAGAGCACTTTGTCGGGCAGTTCTGCCGCAAGTACCGCAAGGCCGAGAAGACCATCGGCGAGGCCGCCTTGAAGAAGCTGTCCGGCTACCACTGGCCCGGCAACGTCCGCGAGCTGAAGCACTCCCTGGAACGGGCCGTGATCCTCAGCGAAACCCCGGTCCTGCAGCCGGGCGATTTCCTCTTCTCCCAGGCTCCCGAGGCGGCGGAGGAGTTGGTTTTCAGGGACCTGAACCTGGAGCAAGCCGAGGAGATCCTCATCCGCCGCGCCATGGGCAAGTACCAGGGGAACGTCAGCCAGGCGGCCAAGGAGTTGGGCCTGACCCGCGCCGCCCTGTACCGGCGCCTGGAGAAATATGGCCTGTAGTCTCGGCGGCGAGCCGCTCCGGCCATGATCCACTCCCGGCGCTTCCGCTTTCAGGTCGCATGGCGGCTGCTGCTGGCGGCGCTGGCAACCGGGTGCTTCTTCGCCTTCTGGCGTCGCCCCGGGTTCGCGATCGCGATGCTCCTGGCCGCCGCCGTCTTCGTTTCCGCCCTCGTCTCCCTGTTTCGCTACATCGACCGCTCCAACCGCGGCCTGGTCCGGTTCCTGCAGGCGGTGCGCTACCACGATTTCTCGCTTTCCCCGGGGATCGAGGGATTGGGAGGTTCGTTCACCGAGCTGAACGCCGCCTTCCGGGAGATCAGCGGCCAGTTCCAGCGCGCCCGCGAGGAAAAGGAAGAACAGTACCGCTACCTGCAGACCGTCGTGCAGCACATCGCCGTCGGCCTGCTTTCGGTCCGCGCCGACGGCTGCGTCGACCTGCTCAACAACGCCGCCAAGCGCCTTTTGCGCCTTCCCCACCTGCGGCGCATTTCCGACCTGCCTCCGCAATTCGCGCCCTTGCGTGCCGAGATTGAGCACCTGCGTCCCGGCGAGAAGTCCCTGCTCAGGCTGGACTTCAGCGACGAGGAGCTCCAGCTCTCCCTGGCCGCGATCGAGTTCAAGCTGCGCGGCCAGCTCTTCAAGTTGGTCTCGCTGCAGAACATCCAGGTCGAGCTGGAGGAGAAGGAGGCCGAGGCCTGGCAGAGCCTGACCCGGGTGCTGACCCACGAGATCATGAATTCACTGACCCCGATCGCCTCCCTGGCCGCCACCGCTTCCTCGCTGCTGCCCGGCCCGGCCGCCGCGGGCGACGCCACTGATCCGTGCGGCCGGGAAATCGACGAGGCGCTGCGGACCATCCACCGACGCAGCGAGGGCCTGATGCGCTTTGTCCACGCCTACCGCAGCGTGGCCCTGATCCCCCAGCCGCAGTTCCGGATCTTCCCGGTCGCTGAGATGTTCCGGCGCATCGAGAAGCTGCTCAATGAAAAACTGTCGCGCCAGGGCATCCGTTTTCAGGTCGAGGTGGAGCCTCCCTCCCTGGAATTGACCGCCGATCCCGACCTGACCGAGCAGGTGCTGATCAACCTGCTGCTGAACGCCATCGAGGCCCTCGGCGCCAGCCGCGAGCCCCGCATCCGCCTCCACTCGCACATGAACGAGCGCGGCCGCGTGGTGATCCAGGTTGAGGACAACGGCCCGGGGATCTCCCCCGAGGCCCGCGAGAAGATTTTCATCCCGTTCTTCACCACGAAGGAGGAGGGATCCGGGATCGGCCTGAGCTTTTCGCGTCAGGTCATGCGCCTGCACCGCGGCGTGATCACGGTGCATTCGCAGCCGGAGGCGGGAACGGTCTTTTCCCTGCGCTTCTAGGCAGGTGGATGCACGCCGGCGCACCCCGGAGCCGCGAAGGGACGAGGATGAAGCCTCAGGAGCCGCCCTCGACCCGGTTGCGCCCCTGGCGCTTGGCATGGTAGAGGGCCTGGTCGGCCCGGGCGATGAACTGGCTGGCCTCGGTCCTGGCGGGCGGGACGACGGTCGCCACCCCCAGGCTGACCGTGATCACCGAGGCGATCGGCGACGCGGGATGGGGGATGGCCAAGTCGGCGACCGCCGCCCGGATGCCCTCGGCGATGGAGAACGCCCCCTCCCGGTCCGTTCCCGGCAGCAGGATGAAGAATTCCTCGCCGCCGGTGCGCGCGGCCAGGTCGGCCGGGCGCTTGATCCGTGAGCGGATGGCCATGGCCACCTTGCGCAGGCACTCGTCGCCCTGCTGGTGGCCGAGGGAGTCGTTGTAGTGCTTGAAGAAATCGATGTCCGCGGTGATCACCGACAGCGGCTTCTTTTCACGGCCTGCCAGCGCCCATTCCTTTTGAAAGGCTTCGTAGAAGGTGCGATGGTTGGCCAGGTCGGTGAGGCCGTCGTAGCGGGCGAGGTGCTGCAGCTGGGCGGTGCGCTCGTCCACGATGCGCTCCAGCTGGCGCTGGCGGACCTTGGCCCGGTACAGGAAAAAGGAGAAAATGCCGGCCACCAGCAGCAGGGCGCCTACGGCGACCAGCCAGCGAAACAGGATCGTCTGGGTGAAGTAGGGCCGGAGGGTGAAGGCGAAGGCCGCCCCATCGCGGTTCCAGACGCCGTCGCCGTTGGCGGCGATGACGCGAAAGACGTACTTCCCCGGCGACAGGTTGGTGTAGTAGGCGGCGCGGCGGTTGCCGGCCTGGATCCAGTCGGGGTCGAAGCCCTGGAGGCGGTAGGCGAAGCGCATCTTGTCCACTTGCAGGAAGCTGATGGCCGTGTAGGCGATCTCGACGCTGCCCTTTCCCGGCGGAACCGTCGCCCTCTCGCTGGGGGCATAGGAGCGATCGTTGATCCACGCCCTTTCGATGGCCAGCGGCGGCGGCATGGCGTTGAAGCGCTGGCGGTCGGGATCGAACATGGCCAGGCCGCGAATGGTGGGAAACCAGAGCCTCCCCTCCCGGTCGATGCAGCCGGCGGGCTGGGCCGGGCCGCTGCTCTCGGTCACGCGGATCCCCTCCGACTTGCCGAAGGAAACGCAGGGGATGCGCCGGAGGCGGCCGGAGGCGAAGGCGGCCAGGTCGTCGCGGGCCACGTGAAAGATGCCCTTGTTGCCGTTCAGCCACAGCCGGCCTTTTTCGTCCTCGAGGATCTGGAAGGCCTGGTCGCTGTACAGGCCGTCGCGGCTGGTGAAACGCAGCGCCTTCTCGCCGCGGATCCAGAACAGCCCGGCGTTATCGGTGCTGGCCCACAGCTCGCCCAGGCGGTCGACGTGGATGGCCCAGACGGGCTGGTCGAGGATCTCCCTCACCGCCAGGGGACGGAAGCGCCCCTTATCGAGGACGGCCAAGCCGCCGTTGTACAATCCGGCCCAGATCCGGCCCTGGGCGTCCTCGGCCAAAGAGTAGACGTAGTCGTTGGCCAGCCCCTGGCGGCTGGTGTAGCGGCTGACGCGCCCGCGGTCGAGGCAGAAGAGCCCGCTGCCGTTGGTCCCGGCCCAGACGCGCTCCTGGCGGTCGACGAGGACGGCGCGCACGATGTCGTTGCTCACTTGCGGTACGCGGACGAATGTCGCCCGGCGGCTTGGCGGCAGGCGGAACAGACCGCCGCCATAAGTCCCCACCCAGAGCGTGCCGTCGCGGCTCTGGGCGATGGACCAGACATGCTCGCTGACCAGGCCCTGGCGCCGGTCGAACACGAGCCAGGCGCCATCCTTGCGCCGGGCCAGGCCGCCGCCGGCCGTTCCCACCCAAAGGGCGCCCTGGCGGTCCTCGAACACGGCGCGCACCGGGTCCACCGGCAAGCCGTTGCGTGAGTCGTACAGGATGAACTTGTCCTCCCTCAGCTGCAGGAGGCCGTCGCGGGTACCGACCCACAGGCTGCCCTCGCGGTCCTCCAGGATGGCGCGCCCCGACGTCATCCCGCCCAGGTGGCGGCCCATGATCTCCACGTGTCCGTCCTTGACCCGGTTGAGAGGCTCCTGGTTGGTGCCCACCCACAGCACGCCATGGCGGTCGCGATAGACGGCGCGGATATCGCTTGACGACAGGGGTGCTTCCAAGCGCGCAAAGAGGCCGCCGCGGAGCAGGAACAGGCCGTCGCCGCTGGTGCCCACCCAGAGCGTGCCGTCGCGGTCGAGGTGCAGCGCGCGGATGTCGCTCGCGGGCAGGCCGATTCCCGACGCGGGCGCGACAACCCTGCCGTCGTGCAGGTGGTTGAGTCCCTTGCCGCTGCCCACCCAGAGGCCGCCGGCGCCGTCGTCGGCCAGGGCGGTGACGTAGTTGGAGGTGAGTCCCTGGGCTGTGGTGATGGCCTGGAAGCGGCCGTCCGTCAGGCGGTGCAGGCCCATGGGCGTGCCGGCCCAGAGGGTGCCGCGACGGTCGATATGCAGGCACAAGATGAACAGGCTGCGCAGCCCGTGCCGCTTGTCGAAGCGCTCGAACCGCCCCCTGCGGTAGCGCAGCAGTCCGGCGGTGGTTCCCACCCAGAGCGCGCCCTGGGGGTCCTCGGCCAGGGCCTTGATGCCGTTGCTCTCCATCTCCTGCGTGTTGCCCTTGTCGAAGACGGTGAAAGCGTAACCGTCGAAGCGGGCCAATCCCTCGTAGGTGCCCAGCCAGAGGTATCCGTCTCCGGTCTGCAGCATGGCCAGCACCGAGCTCTGAGGCAGTCCGTTCTCGGTCGTGTAACGCTCGGCGGTGCACTCGTCCAATTGCAGCTTCGGGTCGAGCGCCGCCAGCGGCCCCCCGAAGGCGGCCAGAAGCCACAGCAACAGCACGACGGAGAGGAATTTTTTCATGACCATCTTGTTCGATCCCGCCTGCATGCCTTTATAGCTGAAAAACAAGTCATTTTCAACCCGGGAGGATGATTGTCCCTTTTTTCCGCCGCCGGGGACGGAACTGTCCTGTTTCCCGTACAGGCATTTTCCCGTGTCCTGGCACGGGGCATGCTTACGGATCGATGGATGCCCAAGATGAGCATGCAACGTGAACCATGGAGGTCAAAATGAGAGCCATGGCATGGAAGTTCATTCCGTTCCTTACTGCTCTGGTTTTCCTGGGGGGGACAACCCTGGAAGCAGGAGAACCTGTGTACGGCCATGTTTCCTTTGTTGACAACGAGGCGACGGTCCTGCGCGCCGACGGCACCGAAGCCCGGGCAGTGGTGAACATGCCCCTCACCACGGGCGACGCGGTGGCGACCTCGGCCGGCGGCCGCTGCGAGCTGCAGTTCGCCAACGGCACGGTGGTCCGCCTGGATACGGGCTCGCGCTTGCGCCTGACCACGCTGCGGGCTCCCAGCCTGACCTCAAGCTGGGAGATCACCACCCTGGAGCTGGAGGAGGGGCAGCTCTACGCCCTGCCGCAAACCTATAGCCGCGAGATGTTCCAGGTCGTGACGCCGAACGCGACCGTCCGCCTGAAAAGCAGGGCCCTGGCCACCATCCGCATCGACGGCGGCGGCACCTCCTTTTTCAGCGACGCCGGCCGCTTCAAGGTGTTGTTCGGCGCCGACGCCCGATCCCTGAAGCAGATCAAGGTCACGCCCGGCCGCCCGGCGGCCATTGGCGGCGACCATGCCCTGCGCGATCGGGTCCAGGGCAGGGGCCTGGAATTCCGGGCCTGGAACGAGTACGTGGACCGTCATTTCAAGGAATTGCACCATGGGGTCAGCAAGGTGCCGCCCAAGCTCAAGTTCGGGAACACGGCCCTGACGTACTGGGCCGAGAAGTGGTCGTCCCTGGTCGGGGAGTGGATCTACGACGATATTTTCGGCTATGTCTGGCGTCCGGCCGACGACCGCTTCGTTTTTTCCGACCGCCCTTTCTTCCATGCCGACTTCGTGCGCATCGACGGCCAGCTGTTCCTGGTCCCCCAGCAGCCGTGGGGCTGGGTCCCGGCGCACATGGGCACCTGGGTCTGGTTGAAGCGCGGCTGGACCTGGATCCCCGGCGACTGGTTCCACCCGGGAATCGTCGATTTCCATGGATCCTACGTCTTCCCGACTTTCCATTTCTACTGGAACCTATTTTACAAGTCGTGGTATCCCCGTCCGGCAGGCGAGCCGGATTGGCCGGACCGGCCGGCCAGGAAGCCGGGTGCGACGGATCTGCCTTCTCCGGTGATGCGACTGATCAAGAGGGTGGCGAAGGTCCCGGACGGCAATGAGAGCAAGCGCCTGGCCATTGGCAGGACGGTGACGCCCCTCGAGGGGATGAAGCCGACGCCGGTGCCCCGCCTGCAGACTCCGCTCGGCGACAGCGCCGCCCGGGCCGGCACGCTCCCCGTCCAGGGCAACAACAGCCACCGGAGCGGCGAGCCGGACGGGCGCGTCCTGAAGCGCGATTGGAATCCCGACAGCCGCTGGGCCGCAAGAAACGGCTACAACATCCGCTATTCCAGCGACCGCAACGCCGTGGTCTGCCCCGAGCTGAAGATCTCCTCCCGGAGCCTGAAGGGCATCGGGCGCATGATTTTTCGGGCGCAGGCCGAAAGCCAGCGAAGCGCTTCCCCTGCGCCAACCTCGGGTGCGGCCAGCGGCAGATCCTCCGGGGAAGCGACGGGAACGGCCACGCCGGCCCAGGGCGATCCGGGAGCGCGCCAAGCGACGGACGACAAGGGGCGCTGACGCCAAACAACGGCGCGGTCTGCTCCGGATCGCTGGAGCGGCTATCCGGCCGCCGAGTCGCCCTTGCGCGGCAGGAGAAACGTGGCGGCCACGGCGACGGCACCGGCCACGAAAAAGGTGAGCAGGCGCGAGGTGACCTTCGCGTTCATGCCGGATAGGCTCCACAGGACGGTGAACAGCAGGCCGCTGAGAATGGTGGCGATCACCGCCCGGCCGTGGTAGCGCTTCCAGAAGAGGGTGAGCAGGATGACCACCGAGAACGTGCCGCCGATGCCGGCCCAGACGTAGCCCACCATGGTGAAGATCAGCTGGATGGGGAACAGGTAAGCCAGGGCCAGGGCGATGGCGGCCAGCAGGGCGGTGATGCGCCGCGAGCGCCCCAGGCAGTCGGCCGACGCTCTCTTCTTGGCCAGGGGCTTGACCAGGTTCTCCGAAAGCTCGGTGGCCGACAAGATGAGCAGCGAGTCGGCGGTGGAGATCATGGCGGCGATGGCGCCGGTGATCAGCACGGCGGCGACGGCCGGAGGGAAGAGCCGCAGAAGAACCGCGGGCAGGACGTGCTCCTGATCCTGCAGCCCGGTGGGGCCGAAGAGGGCGATGCCGATCCAGCCGATGGCCAGGGCGCCGACGTAGGCGACCAGGGTCCAGGCGATGCCGATGTTGCGCGCCTTGCGGGCCTGGGCCGGATCCTTGATGGCCATGAAGCGCATGCTCAGTTGCGGCTGGCCGCCCAGGTAGCCGAAGAACCAGGAGAAGCCGCTGGCGATCAGCAGGCCGGCGGCGAATCCCGACGCCGTTCCGACCAGGGAGGAGTAGCCTGGGCCGGCCAGGCTCAGCGCCTGCGGGATCGACTGGGCGAAGAGCTCCGGGTGCCGGGCAATGGTGAGGACGCCCAGCACGGGCGTGACCACCAGGGTGACGATCATGATCACGGCCTGCACGCAGTCGGTGTAGACGACGCTGCGGAACCCGCCGTAGATGGTGTAGGGGATGATGATCAGCGCCGTGATCAACATGCCCCATTTTTCCGGGATGGCGAACAGGGTGAACAGGGTCTTGCCGCCGCCCAGGAACTGGGCGCCGACGTAGAAGAAAAAGAAGAATACGATGGTCAGGCTGGCCACGACGCGGATCCAGCGCCCCAGCTCGCCGTGCCTCCGGGCGATGTACTCGCTGAAGGTGTTCACCCGGTACTTCTCGGCCTCGTCGCGCAGGCGCCAGGCCAGGCCGGCCCAGGCGGTAACGATGCCGGCCACGCAGCCCAGGGCGGTCCAGATCTCCGTCAGGCCGGTGGCATAGGCCATGCCCGGCAAGCCCAGCAGCGCCCAGGAGGATTCGCCGGTGGCCCGCTCCGACAGGGCGGCGGCCCAGCCGGGCAAGCTGCGGCCGGCAATGGCGTAGTCGCAGTCGTTCTTGACCTTGCGCCCCTGGTACAGCCCCCAAAGGATCAGCAGGGCGAAGTAGGCGACCATCACCGCCAGGATCTGCGTTTGCTGTTCCATGTCCCGCTCCTTTTCCCCTCCACTTGCGCGCCGGGCGCGAGTGGAAAAAACATTCTAGGGAAAAACGGCGTGCGTTTCAACCCTGCACCTTCCGGCGGCAGGAAGCCCGGTCCTCCTTCTACTTGTACAGGCAGAGGTAGGCGCTCTCCTCCTGCACCTTGAGCTGGAATTTCTTGCGGGCCGGCACAGCGAAGGTCTTGCCGGGGCCATAGGACCTCCAGGTCTTCCTTCCCGGCAGCTTGACGGTCAACTTGCCGCTGACCACCTGCATGATCTCCAGCGTCGAGGTGCCGAACTCGTATTCGCCGGGGGCCATGACGCCTATGGTGGCCGGCCCCATCGGGCTTTCGAAGGCGAGCGACTTGACCTTACCGCCATAATATTCGTTGACCTTGAACATGCTCGAGCACCTCCTTTTCTGAGCTTCCCCCTGGAGTATAGCACAACGATCATTCGTAATTCGTGATTCGTAATTGGCAGAGACAGCGAGCCCGAATTCAGGCAAGTCTTTTTTCCCCGAATTTCGAATTACGCCTCACTCTTGTCCTAAGAAAAAAGTTAGATTTCCAGTAAAATCCTTTGTTCATCAGGCTCATGAGGCAGTTTGAAGCGGTTGGGAC
>JAFGST010000147.1 GCA_016934475.1 Candidatus Aminicenantota bacterium
CCCAGCGCGGCGGGTTCGTACAGGTTGTGCCCCCCGAGCCGGGCGTCGCAGGTGCCGCCCATGAAGACGATCTCGGCGATGCTCATGATGGCGAATAGATAGCCCACAAGGTCGTAAATCAGCACCTGGAAGGGCGGCCCCGCGCCTTCCCCCTCCGGAAGGCGGCTGAACAGCGCCGCCGCGATGCCGCCGCGCTGCAGGCGGGCTGCGATGCCGGGTGCGCGCTGCACGTGGCGCGGGACGATGATGAAAAGGAAGTCCCGGCTCCGGGAGGCGATGGCCGGGATGAACACCGCTTCGTCGCTGGCGTGGCTGCTGGCCAGGACCACGATCTTCCTTTCCGGGGCGGGCAGGCGCAGGTGGGCGCGGACCTCGCCCGGGGGCGGAAGCTCCTGTGCGCCCCTTTCGGCCTCGTCGGCCTTGATGTTGCCGCAGACGTGGATCCGCTCCGGAGGGATGCGCAGGCGCAGGAAACGCTGGCGGTAAATCTGGCTCTGGACCAGGAAGGCATCGATGCGCAGGAAAAAGGGGCGCAGGATGCACTGGAAGAGGCGATAGCGGCGAAAGGCCGCCAGCGAGACGCGGCCGTTGATCAACAGCATGGGGATGCGGCGGCGGTGCAGTAGCCAGATCCAGTTGGGCCAGACCTCCAGTTCGTTGAAGATGACCAGCCGCGGATTGATCCGGCCGATAAAACGCCGGACGACGAAAGAGAGGTCGAACGGCGAATGGATCACCGGCAGGGATGGGAATTCCCGTCGGGCGGAGGCGAACCCGGCTGGCGTGGTCACCGAAAGGACCACCCGTCGGCCGGACTGGCCCAGGGCGTCGACCAAAGAGCGCAGGCTGCGCACCTCGCCCACCGATACGGCGTGGATCCAGATCGAGCCGGTATCTGAGGGCTCCAGCTGTGGGCGCAGCCGGCCGCGCAGGAGGCTGCGGTAGGAGCGCTTCAGGACATAGGTGAGCCAGAACGGCCAGGAGAGCAGCAGGAGCAGGAGGTAGAGCGCGTCGAGAACCAGCATATTTCATTATAGCATAGCCCCCGGGGCGAGTCATGCCCGCCTCCGCCGCCGAAACCGGGCCCGTTGACACGGATGCGCCCGGCGCATAGAATGCGGGCATGAAAGGCAGGATCAAGGCCGTGGTGCTGGCCGCCGGCAAATCGACGCGCATGAAATCGGAGCGCTCCAAGGTGTTGCACCCGATCCTGGGCAAGGAGATCATCCGCTATCTGCTGGACGCCCTCCGGGAGTGCGGCATCCCAGAGCAGGACACCATCGTGGTGGCCGGAGACAACCGGGCCGAGATCGAGCGGGCGATCGGCGGCGGCTTCCGCTTCGCCTGCCAGCCGGAAGCGCTGGGTACGGCCCACGCCCTGCGAAGCGCCTCGGAATGGATCGCTGGCTTCGACGGCGGCCTTTTGGTCCTGGTCGGGGACAATCCCTATGTCAGCGCTTCCGAGCTGCGCCGCCTGATCGACCGCCACCGCCGAAAACGAGCCCACTGCACGTTCATCAGCGCCGTTTTCCCGGGGGATCCGCCCCCCTATGGCCGCATCGTCCGCGATGCCTGGGGGGGGGTCCAGGCCATCGTGGAGGAAAAGGACGCCACTCCCGAGCAGCGGCGCATCCGCGAGGTGAACGCATCGATCTACCTCTTCGACAACCCGGCGGTCTTTCCCCTCCTTTCCCGGATCGGGAACCGCAACGTCAAGAAGGAATACTATCTCACCGACATCGTGGCCATCCTGAACCGGGAGAACCTGGTGGTGGAAACGGTGCAGGCCGAGGACTGCGACATCGCCATCGGCATCAATGACCGGCGCGACCTGCAGGTGGCGCAGCGGAAGCTCGGCCTTCGTCTCCAGCAGCGGCTGATGCTCGAAGCCGGCGTGACCATCCTGCAGCCCGAGACGGTGACCATCGAGCACGATGTGGAGATCGGGCGCGACTCGGTCATTTATCCCTGCACCTACCTGGCCGCCGGCACGCGCATCGGCAGGAACTGCGTCATCGGTCCGTTCGTTTTCCTGAAGAATGCCCGCGTCGCCGACGACGAAGTGCTGAATTTCGCGAAGCGAACGGGCTGATCCCGCTCTCCCCGGCCGCAACCGCTGTTGACATTGGCAAAAATAAAAATATAATGGAATCAACCCTGAGGCAGGAGATCCGATGATCAGAAAATTGATTAAGCCGAATTTCAAAGAAATAAAACAGAAATCGAGCCAGGAGAACCGGCGAAAACCTCCGCCGCCCTACAAGACCCACGCCGAGAATTACTACTACATCAAGCAGATGAACAACCGCACCCAGCTGGTCCTGGAACTGGTCAACGGCGACATCCTCAAGGGAATGCTCGACTGGTACGACGAGAAGTGCCTGAAGATCAAGAGGCTGGACGGTGGAGCGCTGATCGTCTTCAAGTCCCAGATCAAGTACATTTACAAGAATCCCGACTTTGCCGAAATCAAGCGCGAAGAAAGCGGGCCAGGGAACTAAGGTCGTCGCCGTAACGCTGGGCGATCCGCAGGGAATCGGTCCGGAGGTCGTTGCCAAGAGTGTCGCCCTCCATTCCCCCGCCGGGTCCCTGGTCATCGTCGGCGAGCGCCGTTTTTTCCCCGGCCGCTCCATCCGCGTCATCGAGGACGTGCGGCTGGCCCGCCCGGGGGAGACGGCGCTGCTGGAGGTGCCGGCAAAAGGCGCCGCCGTGGATCCGTCGTTCTCCTGGGTCCGGGCCGCCGTCGAGTTGGGGCGGCAGGGATGCGTGCAGGCAGTGGTGACGGGCCCGGTCCGCAAGGAGAAATGGCTGGCCTCGGGCCTGCCGTATCGCGGGCACACCGATTACCTGGCCACGGTCGCCCGGGGGGGTCCGCCGGCCATGTTTTTCTGGTCCCCTGGGCTGAAGGTCGCCCTCTTCACCCACCATCTCCCCCTGCGCGAGGTGTTCGGCCAGCTTGAGCCGCGGCGGATCGCGGCCTTCGTGCGCGGAGTCGACGCGGAGCTGCGGCGGCTGTTCGCCCGTGGATTCACCTATCTGTTCAGCGGTTTCAATCCCCATGCCGGCGAGGGCGGCCACCTGGGAAGCGAGGAACTCGACTGCATCCTCCCGGCCATGGATGATCTGCGCCGGGATATCCCCGTGGCCGGGATGTTCCCCCCCGACGTGGTGTTCGCCAAGGCGCGCTTCCTGGAGGGGGCGGTGGTGATCGCCTGGACCCACGACCAGGGATTGATCCCCTTCAAGCTGCTGCACTCAAGCGACGGCGTTCAGCTGACGTTGGGGCTGCCCTTCGTCCGCACCTCTCCGGTGCATGGGACCGCCGTCGACATCGCCGGGCGCGGGATCGCTGATCCCACCAGCATGCTGGCGGCCATCCGCCTGGCCGAGGCGCTGATTCCCTAGGTGTCCTTTTCGGCCGGCGGCGTCCCGGCTTCCCTGCGGATCTGTTCGCGGACACGCTGGAGCTCCGCGGCGATCCTTCTGAGTTCCCTGGCGTATTTTTCCCGGGTCTTGGTGGCCAGCCGGTCCTTCTCCTCCTGCAGCCCCTGCAGCTCGAGCGCCAGCCGCTCGCTTTCTTGCTTGACCTTGAGCAGGGAGAGCTGGTGCTGCCTTTCCGTTTCGGCGATCTCCTTCGCCTGGGCTTCCTTGATCTCCTTGATCCGATCCTGGTAGATGATCCTGGCCTCGTCGCTGATCGTGCTTGCCAGGCTGTCCATCTTGCGGGTGAAGCGCTTGATGTCCCAGCTCGGCGCGGCTCCGCGTTCGGGGACGAGCGTGATTCTCCTCTGCCGGCCATCCCGGTAGACCTTGATCGCCAGCGCCTCCTTTTCCTTCAGAGAGCCGAGGATTTCCCGCAGCCCGCTGCTGCGGCGCATGGGGAGCCCATTGGCCCGGACGATGACGTCTCCGGCCATCATCCCGGCCTTCCCGGCGACTGTCTTCTCGCCGACGCGGGAGACCAGCAGGCCGTAGCCTTCACTGACGGCGAACTTGCGGGCCAGGTCGCTGGTGATCTCCATGACGTCGATCCCCAGCTGCGGCGTGCCGCCCAATTCGATGACATAATGCCGCATGGCGGGCAGGTCGCCTTCCAGTTCGGTCAGCTCGGACAGCTTCTCGCTCAGCCCCGGCGGCAGGATTTGCGAAAAATCGGGAATTTCCGGTGCTGCGGGCGGCGCGGGGACGGCCGGCGCTTCAAGGGGGGACCCGGCTCCCAGCTCCGCGTCCAGGCGCAGCGCCTTGCCGGAACGGCGGACCGTGATGCCGACCTTTTCCCCGGCCTGGCGGAACCGAAGCGCGGCAGCGATGTCGCGGAAGGAAGCGATCGGCGTACCGGCGATCTCCTCGATCCGGTCCCCGCGGGCCATGCCGGCATCGGCTGCCGGTGATCCCGCAAGAACCTCAAGGACACGGTTCGAATCGCCGCTGAAGGTGACCCCCAGCCAGCCCGGAACGATTTTTCCCCCGCTTTTCAGCTTCTCGGCGATACGGCCGACCAGTCCGACCGGGATGGCGTAGCAGAGTTTGCCGCTTTCGCTACGGCTACCGCCGATCACGATGGAGGCCGAATGGTCCCGAAAAGTGTAATCCGGCGTGAAGGAGAAGCCGACGCTGCCGCGGATGACACCCAGCAGCTCGCCTTTCTTGTTGACCACGGCCCCTCCGGCCGATCCCGGGGCGACCGGGGCATTCAGGATCAGCTCGTTCTCGCTCGCGCTGCTGATGATGCCCTGGAAGATGGCGGGAAAGCGGTCGTAGAACAGGCCGACCAGCGCCACCCATTTGCCCACGGCGGCCTCGCGGGCCCGCGCCAGCGGCGGGGGCCCCTTCTTCTCGAGCCGGAGCAGCGTGATCCCCGAACGGGGGTCCTGGCCGGCGATGCCGGCGGGGATGACCTTGCCCTGGACGGTCTCCACGAAAAGCCGCTCGAAGGGGCGGCGGGTGACCAGGGATGAGGTGATGATCAGCCGGCTTTCCAGGGCGATGCCGGTGGCCACGTAGCGCCGGGTGTTCTCGGCGACGACCTTCACCAGCGAAGGCGAAACTCGGTCCAGAACGGCCTGGATCTCGCTTTCGATGGCGTCGATCCTTTCGGTGGCCAAGGCGCCATGGGCGGCCCAGAGCAGCAACAGCAGCATGACGATTATGGTTTTTTTCATCGTCCTCTCCTAGATTTGGTTGACGGCCTCGTCCCCGTCATCCTCGTCCTTGCTGTAGGAGACCGGCTCGAGGGAATAGCGGGTGCGGCTGTCGGAGGCCGAGAAAAACAGGTCCTCGCTCACGGGGACCTCGATCTTTCCCGGCGTGGGGACATCGGCGGTGGCGGTCAGGGGAGCGCGGGGGAGGGGCCGGAACAGATGGAATAGGGAAAGCAGCATGGCGATGCCCACGACGGCCGCGGCCGCCAGGCCGACCTTGCGCCGCCGCTTCCTCTTCCTGATCTTGGACATGACCTTTTCCTCGAAATCGGCGCCCACCTCGCCCGGGTTTGTGAGAACGTCCTGCCAATCAAACATGGGCCGCTCCCTCCGGGGTCAAGCATTGCTTCCGCAGATGCTCCTTGCCCCGGAACACCATGGATTTGACCGTTCCTATAGGCTTGTTCAGCATGCGTGCGATCTCCTCGAAGGTGAAGTTGTCCATCTCCTTCATGACCAGCGGCACGCGCCATTTCTCGGGCACCAAGGCCAGAAGCTGCTCGGCCAGCAGCCGGCTCTCGAGGTCGGGGCAATGGCAGGCATGACGCTCGTTCAGGTCGGAGAGGGAGAACATGTGCTTGAAGCGCCGCTTGCGGAATTCGCTGCGGGCCAGATTGGTGGCGATGGAATAGATCCAGGACTTGACCGCCTGTGGATGATCGCTCTTCAGGGTGCGCGCCTTGAAGTACACCTTGACGAAGGTGTCCTGGGTGAGCTCCTCGGCGAGCTGCCGGTCGCCCAGCAGCAGGCTCAAGAAGTTGTATATCGGTTTTTTGTACATGGCCATCACCTCTTTGAACGCAGATTCATTTCCGTCCTTGAGCTTGGCAATCAGGTCATTCATCGCTGTATACTAAGATGCCCCTGACCGGGAAAAAGTTGCATGCGCCGGCTCGGAATGTGCAGATGATTTTCTGGACTTGAAACGAGCCCTCAAATCCTTTCCATCTCCCCTCCTGACGGAGAGATAGGTAATGAGAGAGATATATACCAATTATAATGCAAGTTTGGCAAAAAACAACTTGCCGGGAGTGCTCGCGGCCCTCTCACGACCCGCTTGCCTCCGGCGGGGCCTCCTCGGCCATGTCCTCCAGCTTGGCGGGCAACTTTTCCAGGATTTCCTTGCCGACCCGGAAGCCGTAGGTGAGTTCCGGGTTGCGGGCGATGACCGTTTCCCCTTGGGGATCGCTGAACTGCATGACGACCGCGCTCTTCTTTTGCGGATCGGCCGCGTCCTCCACCTGCAGCACGATGCGCACGGGGAAATCGGGCCAGGACTTCGGGTGGTCGACGAATTCCCTGGCCTGGCAGTCGGCCAGCGAGGTCAGCAGGCCGTTGATCTTTTCCCGGCTCGCGGTTTTGCCGGCGGCCGGCGCGGCGAACCGCCATTCCCCCTCGGCGTCCTGGCGCACCGTGAAACGCAGCGCCCCCCGCTGGAATGCGAGCTCGCGGACGTCGTAGGCGTAGAACTGGGCGATCCTCTTTTCGCGGAAGTCGGAGGGATCGGCGGGGAACCTGTCCAGGAAATCCTTGCCGATGCGGCAGATCTCGTTGGCGCCGTCGACCAGGGCGAAGTACTGGTCCCCTTTCTTCCCGACCCGCATGCTGCGCGAGGTGGAAGCGGAGCGGAATTCGGCCGTCAGCAGGGGATCATCGAGGCCGTGCTCGCGCAAGGCACCCTCAGCGGTCGCCGCGCTGAAGTCGAGGGCCTCCAGCAGCGAAGCCGCCGACAGGATGTCCTCGACCTTGCTGTCCTGAGCCTGGGAAACCAGGGGCTTCTCCAGGTGCCAGTGGCCTCCCTTCCTGGCGAGGGAAAATGGGTTCCCTTCCAGGCGGTAGTCCAATGCCGTGACGGCCATGGTGTCCAGGGCGAAGAACTTCTTGTCGCGGTAGGCGAAGAGGTCCTTTTCCAGGTCGCTGCGCTTGTAGGCGGCGAGGGAGACCACCCTGGCGTCCTGGCCCAGCTTGGCGTAGGAGGAGTCGTCCATGCTGTTGGTCAGGCCCAGCTGGACGACGTGGACCGCCTGGTCCGAGACGTGCAGTTTCAATTCGATGCCGGGATGGTCCAGGCCGAAGGCGGTCAGGTCCCGGACGTCCTCCCCCACCAGGCGGTCGTAGCGCAGGCGGGTGAAATTGTCCAGGATGCTTTCCAGCGTCACCTTGTCGGCCTTGACCGCCAGCGGCTCCTCCAGGTACCAATGGGGATCGCGACGCGAAAAAACGAAGCGGCCGTTTTGGTTGCGCAATTCGATCTTGCCGACCGAAGCGGCGGGGACGTCCAGCAGGATTCCCTCCACGGCCTTCCGGGCCTTTTCGCGCTGGTTCACGGTGGCGATGACGGCGATCAGCGCGGCCAGGAAGAGCGTCAGGGCGATGATCTTTTTCCAGCTCATAGTTTCCTCCGGTACAGCCAGATGCCGATGCCGGCCACGAAAACCAACAGCGGCAGGATGATCAGGGTATAGAAGAAGACCAGGCGGCCGGCGCTCCGGGTCAGGCTGACGGTGCGGGGGACGCTGACCTTAGGAGCAATGGCGATCAGGTCCTTTTCCTCGGCCAGCCAGGAGACGGCGTTGTTGAAGAAATTGCCGTTGGCCTGAAAATAGTAATATTTATTCTGTGCGAAATCGGAGTCGCCGACGACAACCAGGCGGGACTTCTTCTCACTCCCTGCGGGGGACTCGCAGGCGGCGGCGATGTCCAGCGGCCCAGGCTTGTCATTCTCGTTCCTCGTGATCTTCTCCGTCTTGACCTCGGACTCGTACTGGGTCTCTCCCCAGGAATTGGGGCTGGTGGAGGCGAGGAAATCCACCGTGACGCCTTCCGGGAGGGGGGACACGCGCCCCAGGCCGCGGGCCAGGGGGAACATGGTGGCGTAGCCGAAATTGCGGGTGATGGGATGCGCGGGGTACTTGGCCACCACCGGCATGAAGTAATTCCCGCCCATGAACTGGGACAGAGGATCGATCTCGACCACCACGTTGTCCTCGAGGAGCAGGCCGTAGCGCTTCAGCAGGGGCTTCAGCTCGTTTCCTTCGTAGGGATTCAGCAGCAGCAGCAGCCGCCCCTGCTCCTTTTCCAGGTAGTTCTGCAGCAGGATCGTCTCCTTTTCGAAGAGCGACTTCTGCGGCCCGGCCACGATCACCGCCGCCGCGTCCCCGGGAACGGCCGCCTCCTGGAACAAGACCAGCTTTTTCACCTTGAAGGAGAGCTTTTCCAGGCCGGTCCTGGCCTCGGAATAGCCCGTTTCATCCCCGGAGTCGATGTCGGGTTCACCGTGGCCCTGAGTGAAATAGACCGTTTTTTCCCCCTGGCGCGACACGTTGATGATGGCGTTGGTGATCGACTCCTCCGAGACCTCTTCGCTGCGCGTGCTCTTGCCCTCGTATTCGAAGACCAGCGTGCCGTCGGCCTTGATCTCGTACTGCTTGACCAGCTCGGGCCTCAGGTAGGGATCGATGACCGTCACCTTGATCTTGCCGCTGTGGAAACGATAGATCTCCATCAGCGACTCGAAGCGCCCCAGGTTGCCGTGGCTTTTGCTGAAGAAGGCCTTGATGTTCAGGTCCTTCTTCAGGCCGCGCGCCACCCGCACCGACTGGTCGGAAAGGGAATGGGCCCTGCCGGCGGTGAAGTCGAAACGCTGGTGCACCTTTACTCCCAGATAGTTCACGGCAGCGACGATGGCCACGATCAGCAGGACCACCACCGCCAGGTTGGAGGCGAAGATGAAGTTCAGCCGGGAGTTCTTGCCGCGGAACCGCGAGCGGTGGCTGAAGAAATAGGCGGCCAGCCCGGCCACTCCGAGGAGCAGCAGCGCCAGCCCGGCCCGGCCCTTGAATGTCGCCAGGCTGTAGCTGAGCCACAGGGTGGCTCCGACCAGGACCAGCAGCAGGGAGAGATAGTTGCCATGGCGCAGGAACTTGTTCATGCTTACCTCCATTTGCGGAATTCGAACACCGAGCGAGTCAGGTAGAGACCGAGGAAGATGAACGACAGGTAGTAGACGATGTCCTGGGTGTCGATGACCCCGCCGACCATGTTCTTGAAATGCGAAAAGAACGAGAGGTAGGTCAGGATGCCGCGCCAGGCCCCGGGCCCGCTTTCGCCGACCCAGGAAACCACCCAGATCAGGAGGATGGAGGAGAAGGAGACGACGGCGGCGATGACCTGGTTCTCGGTCAGGGATGAGGCGAAGAGGCCGATGGCGATGAAGACCGCTCCCAGCAGAAAGAGGCCGAGGTAGGCGGTCAGCAGGGGTGCCGGCTCGGGATTGCCGTACAGGAAGACGAAGATGGCGTAGGTGACGGTCAGCAGCAGGATGCCGGTGTAGATGATCAGCGCCGCCAGGTACTTGCCGAGAATGATCGAGGAGAGGCGCAGCGGCGAGGTCAGCAGCAGCTCCTCGGTGCGCATCTTCTTTTCATCGGCGAACAGGCGCATGGTCAGCATGGGCAGCAGGAACATGAGGATGATGGTCAAGTTGTTGAAGAACGGCTCGAACAGCATCTGGTTGATGTTGAGGCGGTCGAGGGGATACCCCGACTGCATCATGCGCATGGTCTGCTCGTTGGCCCAGGCCAGGATGTTGTAGAAGAAGAAGCCGCCGACCAGCAGGAAGAAGGCGGTCAGGATATAGGCGATGGGCGAGTAGAGGTACGCCTTCAGCTCCCTCTTGGCGATGGTCCAGGTGTTCTTCATGATGCCCTCCCTTCCTCGGCCAGGATCACCTTCATGTACAGGGCTTCCAGCCCGGCCTTGATCTCCCTGATCTTGACGTCCTTCTCGACCAGGTGCTTGATGATGGGATTGAAATCGCTCAGGGTCTCCTTGAACTCGAGCTTCAGGACTCGGTCCTCGGCGCGGGCCTCATGCACGGCGGGGAAGGATTCCTCCAGGCTGTGGCATACCGTCTCCTCGATCGGCACGGCCGCCGAGATCTCCAGGTTCTTCCCCCATTCGTCGCGGGTCAGCGTGGCCTTCAGCCGGCCCTCCTTGATGATCACGGCCCCGTCACAGACCTGGGTGATCTCGGCCAGGATGTGCGAGGATAGGATGACGGTGGCGCTCTCCTTGAAGGAGCGGATCATCTCGCGGATCTCGATGATCTGGGCCGGGTCGAGGCCGATGGTCGGCTCGTCGAGGATGAGCACCTCGGGCTCGTGGATGATGGCCTGGGCGATGCCCAGGCGCTGGCGGTAGCCGCGGGATATGTTCTTGATCAGCCGGCCGTAGACCTCATGCAGGTTGGTCCTTTCCACGACGCGGTCGATGGCCACGCGCCGCTTCTTGCGCTCGATGCCGTACAGCTCGGCCACGAAGCGCAGGTATTCCTTGACGGTCAGTTCGCTATAGACGGGAACGACCTCGGGAAGGTAGCCGACCATCCTCTTGATCGCCGCCAGATCGCTCGAGACGTCGATGCCGTTGATCCGGGCCTGCCCCTCGTTGGGCGGCAGGTAGCCGGTCAGGATGCGCATGGTGGTGGTCTTGCCGGCGCCGTTGGGGCCCAGGAAGCCCCAGATCATCCCCTTTTCCACCTGGAAGGAGATGTCGTTGACCGCCAGCACGTCGGCGAATCTCTTGGACAGGTTTTCGACTTGGATCATCCGTCCTCCTTACATTCGTTCGGGTATTTCGATTCCCATGACCTGGAGAAGCTTTTCGACCCTGCTCTTGAACATCCGCACCAGCAGGAGGCGCAGGGCCCGGATGGCGGGATCCTTTTCCGCCAGGACCGGGAAGAGATGATAATAGTGGTTGAATTTCTGGCAAAGCCCGTAGGCGTAGGCCGCCAGGGAGGAGAGGTCGTGATGCGTCAGCGCATACTCCACCTGGATTTCCAGGAGCGACAGGTGGAGAACGATCTCCCAGTAGAGTTCCTTTTCCTTGCCGTCGAGGGGGGCGAGGCCGCCGGCCGTGTCGGCCGTCTCCAGGTCTCCCGAGCCTGTCTTTTTCAGGATGCTGTTCAAACGCACCAGGGTATACTGCAAGTACGGGCCGCTGTCGCCCTCGAAGTTGAGGGCCTCCTTGAAGTCGAAGGCGATGACCGTGGTGAGGTTGAACTTGATCATGAAATAGCGCAGGGCGGCCACCGCGATGACCCGGGCCAGCTTGCGGGCCTCCTCCGGGGACACCCCGGGATTGCGCGCCTGGACCTCGTGCAGCGACTTTTCCTCCAGCATGAGGATCAGCTCGTCGGCCTTGACCGCCCGCCCCTTTCGCCCAGAGACCTCGATATAGGGCTTGCCCTCTTCCCCGGCCTCCAGCGTCAGCCCCATCTCCCGGACGCAGGCCGGGGTCAGGGCCACCATCTCATAGGAGAAGTGGACGAAGTTCTCGCTGGCCCGCGGGTGACCCAGCTGGGCCAGCACCTGGCCGATGAGGCTCTGCAGGTAGGACTGGCGGACGTCGATGACGTTGTACACCCTCTGACCCCGGCCGAATACCCGGGGCGAGGGAGGCGCCGGTGTGGACGCGTCGGCCGGGGCCGACGCGGTCATGTAGATGGGGTGGCCGTCGGCGTAGGCGTGAAACGGGCGATAATGGAAATCAAGGCCCAGGAGGTCGAATTTCCAAAGGTTGTAGGCGATGTCCTTGCCCACGTAGGTGAGGGTGCCGTTGGAGCGCACGATGATCTTCTCGATCTTTTCCCGGTCGTAGTGAATGACATGGCAGCCCTTCTTTTCGGGATCGGCGGAGGGGAACATCACCCCGCGTCCGGTCAGCTCGGCGGCGGCCGCTGTGAAGAAATCGAGGGCGATGACGTCGCTCTCCCTGGCCAGAAGGTCGTACTGGATGCCGATCCCCTCCATGGTGCGGATGTGGTCGAGCAGCACCTGCTCAGCAACGTAGAGGCAGGTCGTGAACTCGGGATCGATCTTTTCCTCGATCTTCCTTTGCACGTCCCGGCGCTCGGCGGCCAGGTCCTCGCGACTGGCGAAGAGCCGGTTGACCTCGGCATAGAGGTCCCACAGGTAGCCGGCCAGGTCGGGAATCTCCCGGATCTCGGACGGGCTCTTCCTCCGGTGGTAAAGCAGGCCCCAGACCACGTCGGCGACCTGGACCCCGGTGTCGTCGATATAGTTCTGGACCTCCACCTCGTAGCCCAGGAAGCGGCAGCAGCGGGCCAGGGCGTCGCCCAGGCAGGAGTTGCGCAAGTGGCCGATATGGGCCGATTTATTGGGATTGATGCTGGTATGCTCGACGATGACCTTCTCGGGCCTGGCGCGCAGGGGCTGGTCCAGGCTGCGCCATTGCCGGTGCAGGAAGTCGTCGCGCCGCAGGGTGAAGTTGAGAAAGCCGCCGCCGGCGACCGTGATCTCGGCGACTCCGTCCAGCCTGCCCTGCAGCCTGGAGGCGATGTCGCCGGCGATGGCCCCCGGTTTGCCCTTGCGCTGCTTGGCCAGGAAGAAAGGCAGGGTGGTCGTCAGATCTCCGAACTTGCGCTCGGCGGGGATGGAGAAGACCACGGCCGTTTCGCCCAGGTCATAGGCGTCCTGCAAAAGGATCCGGATGTCGCTGCCGAGCTTTTCCTGGAAGGTCTTCATGGGTTGGCTTCCAGATGGGATGTGCTGTTCCAGAAATCGACCACCGCCCAGCGCCGCCCGCCGTTGGCCAGGAGCAATAGCTGAGAGAGGGCGGCATTGCCGGTGCGGAAAAAGCGCGCCTGGGCCGGGGTGAGGTCAAGCAGCCCGGCCAGGATGGCGCGGTTGACCGAAGCGTGACCGGCGATGAGGATGGTCCGCTGGCCGTTTCTCAGGGTTTTCTCCAGTCCGGCTCGGACGCGGACGCACACGGCGCTGAAGCTCTCGCCGCCCGGGACCGGGAAATCGGGATCGCTGATCCAGAGCCGGTGGACCTCGGAATGGCTTTCACGCACCCGGGCGTATTTTTGCCCCTCCCATTCGCCCAGGTCGATCTCGCTGAACTCGGGAACGACCGTCAGCTCACGGTGATGGAACTGGTTGATGATCGCGGCCGTTTCCAGTGCCCGCTGCAGTGGCGAGGAGAAGAACGCGTCGATGGGCTCGTCCCTCAACCGGGCGGCCAGGCTTCGTGCCTCGCCGCGCCCCCTGGCGCTGAGCGGGTTGTCGATCCGGCCCTGCAGGAGATCGGCCTCGTTGTACGCGGTCATGCCGTGCCGTGCGAGCAAGATCCGTTTTTCGACGATGTCCATCGTTGGGGGATTATACCGCAGGACCGGCGGGCCGTCAATCCAGAAACCCTTTGCTTGAAAGCGTCTGCGGGCTACGGCCGCTTCCCAACTTCAGTGAAGAATGGCCTTCTCCGTCTGCAGCACGAGGGCGTAGGCCTCGGACTCATCGCTGGCATTCTTGAGCCCGGAGACGATGTCCCCGCTGCCGGCAAGGCGCGCGAGGTGGGCCAGGGTTTTCAGGTGCAGACCGATGTCACGGTCATCGCTCATGATCAGGAAGACCAGGTTCACCGGCCGGCCGTCGGGAGCCTTGAAATCGATGCCCTGGCGAACCAGGGCCATGGCCAGGATGAACTCGGAGAACTCGTCGGAGAATATATGCGGCGTGGCCACTCCCTTGCCGATCCCGGTCGATTGCACGCTCTCGCGCTTGATGAACAGGCGCTTCACTTTCCGGGAGTCGTGTATGACTCCCTTTTTCTTGAGAAAGTGTGCGAAGTCGCCGTAGAGGTGGTCGGTGTCCTTGCATGTGTCGCAAATATAGATGTTCTCCTTTTTAAGGTATTCGGCCAGTTTCATCATAAGCTCCTTCGGCGGTCGTCAGGGGTGGAGAACTTCCGGTCCGGCCCGGCCGAGACCAGGAACGCGCCTTTCCGCTCTCCCTTCTGCAGGCGCAGGCGCGTGCCCCAGGGATCGACGAGGGAATCGGCGTTGCGCAGGTAGCCGGGAACGAGACCGGCCAGTTCGTCGGGATAGGCGCCGTGCTCGTCGGCATAGGCTTCGAGCGCCGCCTCCACCTGCAGCAGTTGGGAAGGCAGGACGGACAGCTTGGCCTTGTCCAGTGCGGCGACCGACTCCTCCACGGGGACGGTCCCCTTGCCCCGGCCCAGGTGCAGCATCAGCACGACGGCAAGGGCGATCAGGACAACCAGCAGGAGGTAGCGCATACGCCCATTCTATGCAACTGAAAACGAAATTACAAGCGGCGGAGAAAATTCGGAATTGGGGCAGCGGCTAGCCCCGTTTTCCTCGGCCGGCGGGCATAAACTGGCCCTGACGGGGGTCGATCGCTTGCGACAGGAATCCCCTTTCGCCGGTCCTGGCCCGCCGGGCGAGGGCGGCGATCCTCGCTGCGGAGCTGCGGTCAACGACCAGCCTCAGGCGGGTGGCGGGAAAGGCCGTCAGCATCTCATAGTCATTGTCGCTGTCGCCGGCGACGAACGCCGGTCCGAGCTGGAAACGCGATCGAAAATTGGCCACTTTGCCTTGGCCGAGATTGGGGAGCAGCCCCCGCTTCAGGCGCCCTGCGAAGCGGCCGCGGGCGAGGGCCAGCTCCATGCCGATGACCTCTCCGCAGGGGAATCCGGTCTGAGCGATCATCCCTTCCACCAGCCGCCGGTTGCTGGCCGTGGAGACCACGACCGTGCCACCGCGCTCCCGCCAGCGGGAGGCCAAGTCCAACATCTCCGGGTATAGGCGAATGCCGCTTGTCCAGCCGTAGCGCCAGCGCCGCTGCGGATCGCATGCCGAGCGCCGGCGAAGCGGCTCCTTCAGCTCGCGGGCGATGACCACGGCGGCGATCTCGTCGACCTCGGCCGGCGTCAGTCCCTGCAGCAGGACGTTCACCCAGGGGTAGGCGAACTCGCAGCCGATGCCCGGCGTCTCCTCCAGCGACCGGTTCATGGCCAGCAGTCCCGAGGTGAAGACCCGGTAGTCCTCCTCGAAGCAATCCCTCCCAGCGCTCGGTCCCGGCCGTTCCTGCAATCGTTCGTAGGCGGAAAAAACCGCCTCTTTCATTATTTTCAGGGGGATCGCCCGACCTTGGATCCGGATGCGCCCGACGCCCCCGATCCTGTCGGGCACCGTCGCGGCCATGGTCCTGGCGTCGATCCTGAACTTTAGGCCGAAGGTCATGCGCCGCAGCAGGGCTTCGCCGATATCGCCGAAGATGCAGGTGTTGTCCCAATCGAAAACGGCGATCTCCCCGGCCTGCACGCCGGCCAGCATGTCGTTCAGGGCCTTGATGTTCGCCGCGCTCCAGTTGCCCCGCTTCAGCCTCATGGCGCCAGTGTAGCGGTTCCGCCGCGACTTGACAATCCCGAAACGAAAAGCCGCCGCGTTTCATTTCACGATTCCGAACGTTCAAAATCACGAATCCGGACGATGGGGGACGGATTCCATGACATCATTCCGGTCGGAGGTGATCCATGCGCAAGAAAGTATCCTGGCTCCTGGGATTGGCCGTTCTGGCCTTTTTTCTGGCCGACCGGGGCCATGCGGCCACAGCCGAGGAAAAACTACAGAAGATGGAGAAGCAACTGGAGGCGATCCTGGGGACCGACAGCAACTGGAAGCCGGCGGTTCTGCAGGACCTACGGCGCGGCATGCCCTGCGCCGAGGTTAGGGGCATCAAGGCCTTCCGCTCGCTGTCGTGCCGTCCCGGCAAGAACTACGATTTTCCGGTGGTCCCCGGCGGGTTCGGCAAGATCAAGGAGTACAAGTTCACGTTCAAGGAAGGACTGCTGCAGAACGTGAGCATCGTGTTCGGCGCCCGACTGCTGGACGAGAAGAGGTTCCAGCAGGCCCTGCTGAACGTCGCCCAGAGGAAGTGGGGGGCGCTGACGCCGGAAAAACTGGCCAAACCCATCCTGGTGTGGACCAATCCCGATCTGGATACCGCGACGCTGAACAAGAACGGAGTCAATTTCCAAGTGAAGGTCGACATGCCCAAACACGATTCGGGCGACGTGGCGGCCGGCTCCCTCGGCGCCGAGCAGATCAAGACGGAACTGGGCGCCTTGCTGGGGAAGGGCGGAATCCCGCTGCCGAAGGCCTTTGCTTCCTACAGCCAGAAAATGGACTGCGCGCAGGTGAAGGGCAAGTACGAACCGCTGGCCGGCTGCGACCCGGCGAAGGAGTGGAGCTTCGGGACGGTCACCATCGCCAGGCACCCGCTCATCCACCAGCTGAAGTTCACTTTCCAGAGGGGTTTTTTACGTAGCGTCGCCGTCATCTTTCACCATCAGCTCGATTACCAGAGCTTCAAGGCCGCGTCCCTGGCGGCGTTCGAGGACAAGTGGGGGAGGCTGCCCGCCGACCAGCGGGAAAAGGACCTCCTGACCAAGCACATCCGCGGCTTCGGCATTGTCCAGAGGGCGCTCATCGGCCGGCAATGGCAGATCAATTTTCCCGTGCCGAAATAAAAAAAGGAGAAAAGCAAAATGAAAAAAAACATTCGCAGGTTCGTTGGTTTGTTGCTGGTCGTCGGATTCGTGGCGGCCTGCGGCGGTCCCAAGACGGTCCAGTTCCAGAAGCTCGGCCTGAGCGTCCAGCTGCCCTCGGGCTGGAAGGCCGATGCCGAGGAAGATGCCAGCAAGTACTCGCCGCTGCGCGTGGAGTTGCGCTGCCAGGACAGGAGGACCGTCATCGTCTCGAAGTACGAGATCAAGGCGGACAATTTCGCGGCCATGGAAAAGGCGCTCGCTTCCCAGAGGAACGTGACCATCCAGGACAAGGAGGAGATCGAGGGCGGCTTCGGCTTCACCTATGAGAAGAAGGGGAAGAAGCTGTTCCTTTACTTTCTCACCTTCGGCGACACGACCTACAAGTGCGAGCCGAACGAGTTCTACTATGACGAGAAGGACATTCCCGCGGCCATCGAAGTGATCAAGTCGATCAAGAAGGCATAGGACGGGTTCACGGCGGAGGGCGGGTCGCGAAACGGAGAAACAATCATCGATCGCACGGGGAGACCGTCTCGCGATCCGCCTTCGGCCGGCGCAGCGGGAATCGCGTCGCGTTTTTGGAGGATCATTCGTGGACACGGAGCGGAGAACTAGAGGCCGGGCCTTTTGCTGTCTGCTGGCCGGCACGGCCCTTTCGCCGGCCCTCCATGCCGACGACCTGTCGGTTCTTGGCTTTGCCTTCGTCTTCTGGCCGGCGGCGCTGGTCTTTATCTTTATCCTGCTGCTTTTATCGCTGTTCAACGCCCGCGGCTTATGCCGCAAAAAAACCGGCCGTGCCGCCATGGTCCGCGCGGCAATTACCCTGGCTTGGGCCGCGGCCGGAATGATCGCCTTCCCGGAGATCCTGAGTGGCAGCCGTTTCAGGCAGTTGGCCACCCTGACCATTGTGCCGGTGGAAATCGCCGGAGCCCTGGCCACGATCATCGCCCTCTGGCTGCTGGCCCTCGGTTTTCTATCGAAGCGAAAGGGAGGAAGTCAATGAATGAAAAGGGTGTTCATGTGCTTCAACTCCTGGAAGAGATGGGAAAGTTGCTTTGTGAATGCCATGAGCCGGGCTGGGCCGATGCCCTGGCGGATCAGGAGGAACGGTTGCGAGAGGGCGATGAAAAGAAGGCAGGAGAAATCGCACGGGAGCTTCTGCGGCTGTTTGCCGGCTCCGGATCGCTTTCCGACCTGGTCCTCCATCAAAATGGGGAGGCGGTGAGTGAGATCAACGACCGCTTCGATATCCTGCGCGCCGGACTTTCGAGGGGATTGCTGGAAATGGTTCCTGGTAGAGGCAAAGGCAAGGAGACAAAAAGAGGAGGCGCATGACCATGAAAAAGGGGAAACCGGGTTTTACGCTGCATGTTCTTGGGGTCATGGCCCTGGTACTGGCGCCGTCGTTATGGCTTTACGCCTGGTTCAGCCAGGAGAACTTGAGCGCGTTCCGGCAATCCGGCACGGTCACCATGGCCCGAGTGACCGGCAAGAGCCGCTCCAAGGCGTTGGTGACCCATTTCGTGAAAAAGCCGACCGATTACCGGGTCCGGGTGAGCTTCTGGACGGCGTCTCTTCTCAAGGGCGGCCGGCTGGTAGTCGCCGAGATCCGTGATTTCGTCCGCCCCGCCGCTTGGAAGGAGTTGGATCAGGGCGACCGGGTGGAGATCGTCTTCCTGCCCGGACATCCCGAAAAAGCCATCCTGAAATCCTCGCTGGAGTCCGCATGGTTCGCTTCGGCCGAGCGCTACGAGTTCGCCCTGGCGGTCTTGCTTCTGGGCATAACGCTGCTGTGGGTGGCGAAACGAACGAAGGCAAAGCATCTGCTGCAGGAAAGAATAGACCGGTGAAATCAGAAGTTCTCATCTTGATCGTCTTGCCCTTCGCCCTGTTTCCGGTTGTGCTGGGGGCGATGCTGCTGCTGCGGGACTTGCGTTTCAAGCGAAAGGCCCTGCGCCGCAGCGGGGCCGTGGTTGCGCATGTGCCCTTTTTGCACTGGGCGTCCCTGCTGGGGGCGAGCCGGGAGCTTGTCGCCGCTTGTCGTGACAGTAACGGTATGGAACAGAAGGCTCGTACCGGCGTCCGGCTAGCCACTAGGAGGATGGCCGATACCTGGATGGGGAAAAAGATTGTTTTGTTGTTTATCCCGGGCAACCCGCCGCGGGTCATAGCGGAAAAGCAACTGTTTCATTCGGGGATTTCGATACTGACATTGGGACTTGTCCTGGCCGCCATCACCCTGCTGGTTTTGGTCTGACAAAGGAGGAAATGATGAACGAGAGAGTTGTGGAACTTGTCAACAAAGGCCTCAAAAAACGAAAAGGAATACTGGTCTTCGGGCTGGTCTGCGGCGTGATGATCGGGCCCGGGTTTTCGGTCGCTGGACTGCTGATGAAGGGGCATATTGGGCCGCTCTACTTCTGGTTCGGCGTGATCATGACCCTGTTCCTGCTGGCCCTACTCTGGCTTGTCTACCGCGAAGGCCTGCAAAAGCGGACCATCCTGCGGGCGGTTCGAGACGGCCATGGAATCGGCCGGGTTTATCATGTCAAGATCCAGCCCCGGGCCGCCGGCCCCGAAGGCAAAGTCGCGGAGCAAATCCTCAATCCCTTTCACCATGTCTTCATCGGCCATGAATCCGGCGCCGCAGTCCGTTTCTGGCTGCCGCAGCAGGAGTGCCACGAACTCTTCTGCCTGCTGCTGAGGACGTTTCCCGCCGCGCGCTATCATTTTCCGGCGGAACTGGCGGGCCTTGTCGCCCAGCAACTCCCGCGGCTGGATCCTAAGAATCATCGGTCGCAGAAGCAGGTCCATGCAGAGATCATCCGCGCCGAGCTCCGCGGACTGGTGCCGATCAGCTAGAAGGAAGCAGGAGAACTTGCGCGGCTTCATTTGCAATTCACACGGCGCCGGGATCGTGCAGTTGAACCGCCCGTCCCGGTTGTGATACCATCCAAAGGGACTGGCGCGAAGGCCAGATTGCGGACGGGAGGTTTATGAATTTTCCCATGAGAACCGTCAACGGGCACCCGTTGCCAGAAAATCCAGAGAGTGAAAAAAACGCCCGCAAGGCCGGGTCAGTTCTTTTCCTGCCGTTGGCACTCGTCCTTTTCTCTTTCCTGTTCCCGGCGGAACGGGGCTCATTTGCCGGGGAATTGCAGCGGGCCAGGGATATGGAAAAGCGGGGAGAGCTCGATCAGGCCGCGCGCCTGGCCGATGTCGCCCTGAAGCTGGCCATGGCGGGCGGCGACCCGAACGAAGTCCTCTCGGCCGTTCTGCTGATCCACGACCTGTTGCGCGCGGAGAACAAGAGCGAGGAAGCCCTGGAGAACCTGTATCAGGCCCTGGAGATGGCCAGGATGCGCGGTTTGCACAAGATGCAGGGAGTGATTCTCGGGCGGATCGGCGAGTTCTTCTTCGATCAAGGGGAGCTCGGGGAAGCACTCAGCCACTACAACCGCGGTCTTGAGGCATTGCGCGGTAACCAGTGGCTGGAGGAGGAGGTGCAGGTCCTGAATGGCCGGGCCATGACCCTGGCCCTGCAGGGCAGCTGGGAGCCGGCCATGGTGGACCTGAGCGCCGCCCTGGATTATTTCGACCGGAATATGATCGAAAACCCGATTCTCTTGTCGGTGACGCACAATTACTTCGGGCTGATCCTGAACCGCTTCAATGATCCCGAAAGCGCCCGAGCGCACTTCGAGAAGGCGTTGCGCATCGCCGAGCAGTGCGGGGATGACGACCTCCTGGCCCGCTACACCAACAACCTGGCCGGCACGTACAAGAACGAAGGAAAGCACGAAGAGGCGGAACGGCTCTTCCGCCAGGCCCTGGAGATCGGCGAGCGGGCGGGCAGCAAGAAGCAGCTTTTCGTGGCCCATCTGTACCTCGGCGACCTGGCCGCCGCCACCGGGCGTTTCGCCTCCTGCTACAGCCACTATGACAGCGCCTCCGGGCTCAATGAGACCCTGGGGAACCGGCAGGCCCAAGCCATTCTCCTGCTCAAGCGCGGCCGGGCCCTCTTGAGCGAGGACCGGCTGGAGGAAGCCCGCCGGGACATGGAATCGGCCCAAGCCATCGCCGAGGGCATCGGGAACCGGGACGCCCTCGATCCGATCTATAAGAGCCTGGCCGATCTTTACGGGAGGATGGGCGAGGAGAAAAAGGCGCTGGCCGTTCACGAGAAGCTGCGGAGGCTCAAGGAGACGATCTTCGATCCCAAGATCAGCACGGCGATCCAGAAGATCCAGGCAAAATATGAGAAAGGGATCCTGGCCAAGACGATGGAACATCAGCGGAGCACCTGGTTCAAGCTGCTGATCGGGCTGGGCGGCCTGGCCTTTCTCGCGCTGCTCGCCGCCGTTGTCTTCTGGCTGAACCGCATTCGCCTCAAGCGGCGGACGGCGGGGTGGATGCAGCGGAAGGAAGCGCAGATCAGGCAGCAGAAGCGGCAGATCGAAATATTGCAGGACAAGATCGAGGAGTATTTCGGGGAGAAGAGCCAGGCCAAATACAAGGGAAGCACCCTGAGCGAAAAGGACAGCCAGTTCTACCTGAAGTGCCTCGATGATTTGATGGCGAACGCGGAGCTCTATTTGGACAACGACCTGACGCTGGGCAAGCTGGCCGGGCAGATGAAAATCCACCCCAAGACGCTCTCCCGACTGATCAATGAAAAAACGGGCAACAACTTCAACGAGTACGTCAATCGCTTTCGGATGGCGGAGGCCAAGAGGCTGCTGGAGGACGGCAGCAAGGCCGTCATGAGCATCCTGGAGATATCGTTCGACTCGGGATTCAATTCCAAGAGCACATTCAACACCCTCTTCAAAAAAGAGTTCGGCTGCTCGCCATCCGAGTACCGCAGGTGCCATGCCGTGGAGGTGGATCCTCCCTGAGGCGCGGCGGGACCGCCGGCCGGCTCGCGGGCTCCGGGCGATGCGGCCACGCCGGGGTTGTCCATTCGGCGGCGATTTCCTATAATTCCCGCATGAAAAACACCCGATGGCTGAGGCTCCTGGCCCCGTTTGCCGTCTTTCTCAGCTTGAGCCAGCTGGGCTGCCGGGGCGACGGGCTACGGGAGCGGCCCATACGCATCGCCTGCGTCGGGGATTCGGTCACCTTCGGAACGAACATCGCCGGTCGCAGGGCGAACTGCTGGCCGGCCCGTCTGCAGGCGCTGCTGGGCAAGGGGTATCGGGTCGGGAATTTCGGCGTGCCGGGAGCCACACTGCGGAAGGATGGCCGCTTTCCCTACACGTCTTCCCGAAAATGCCGGAAAGCCTTGGCCTTCCAGCCGCACGTTGTGATTATCTCGCTGGGTCTAAACGACAGCGATCCTCCTGGCCGGCCGCATCATGGCAAGGAATTCATTGCCGATTACCTGAGGCTGGCAGGGGCATTCAGGGAGCGATCCCGGGGAGAAGTGCGGATTTTCATCTGCAAGCTGACCCCGGTCTTCGGCGAGCATCTCCTCGCTGCCGCCGGCATCGCGGATGCGTATAGGCGCATCCAGGAACAGATCGAGCGGGTGGCCGAGACGGGGCATTTCCCGTTGATCGATCTCCATGCCCCCCTGCGCTCCCGTGCCGACCTCTTTCCCGATGCCCTGCATCCGAACGTCGGCGGGGCACGGATCATTGCCCGGACGGTATATGAGGCGCTGCAGCGGGAGGGAGTGGCGCGGCGCTGATCGGCCCAGAAAAACCTCTTCCCGCGCCTCCGTGCTATACCATTATCCCATCGTGAATCCCAACTGCCTTTACATCCGGGACCTGGTCATGACCAGCGTCGGCCAAACGGTGGTCAGCGACATCTTCCAGGGCAGCGGCAGGGACCATGCCCGGCTTCTGCGGGCAATAAAGAAACGGCACCGTGTCCAATCCTTCGCCACCGGCAAGACCGTCACCATGAAGAACGTCACCGAGCACCACGCCGAGGGCAATGGTCCTCGCTCCCCCTGGGAGCGACGAAAAAAACGGGGGCGGTCGGGCCGCCCCCGTATCAGGAGGAAAGGAGGGGGATGAAGCCTAGAACCGGCCTCCGCGGCCTTGTGCCGGGCGGTGGCGCATCCTGTCCCGCGCCCGCAGGGGCAAATCCTTTTTCAGATTCGCCGCCTTGGCCGCCTGCTCCGGGGTCAGCAGGGCCCGGACGTCCTTTTGCAGGCGCAGGCGGGCGATCTGCATGTCGGCGCGCATCCCGGCCTGCTCGCGGATCAGTTTCTCGGCGTTCTTCATGTCGATGTTGTCGCTGCGAACGGCCGAGCGCAGCTTCAGGGCCTGGATCTTCATGTCGGCGCCGAACTGGATCGCCCATTGCTCATGGGCGTCGACCAGTGCGCTCAGTTTCTTGACTTGCTCTGCGCTCAAGCCGACCTCGTCTTTGGAGCGCAGCAACAGGCGGGGTGAGACCATGTCGCCGGACAGCATCCAGGCGCGGCCCGCCGCCGGGCGCCGCCCCGTCTGGGCGCTGGCCATCCCGGTCGCGGCGATGAATATGACGATCATAGCCAATGCGAGTTTTTTTCTCATTGTCAACCTCCTTGGGCGTTCTTCGGGAATGAAACAACCTTCCCTCCAGCTTCTTGCATGCCGGAGCGATTTTCCGGCCCGGAGGGCGGCTGCTTCCTTTGCAATGCGCCCCCGTTCCTGTATAATGTTACCCCAGGAGGGTGCATGCGCGTCGTCAACGTGATCGAGACCGTCCGTCACGTGATACCGGCCGCCCTCTTTTCCACTGGCGGGGGCCATTCCCGCCCGGGTCGCGCTCCATTCCCGAGGCAGCGCCAGGCCGCCCGGCTCCTGCGGATGGACGGCAACGGCGGCCCGGGGATCGTCCCGCCGGCCATCGACTAGCTTGCTTTCCTTCAAGGTCAAGGTCAGCCGCAAGATCTTCGTTTCCCCCGAGACCGGCTTCGGCGTGTTCCGCGTGACCCTGGAGGGCACGCGCGAAAGCCGGATCATCGTCGGCAACCTGCACGCCCTGAGCGAAGGCGATTCCCTCGCGATCGAAGGCGAGGAATCGGAGCACCCGCGTTTCGGCCGGCAGATCAAGGTCAGCCGCTACGAGTTCATCCAGCCCCGGGACGGCGAGGGCATCGTCCGCTACCTTGCCTCGGGCCGCTTCAGGGGCATCGGCAGGAAGACGGCGCAGAAGATCGTCGACCGCTTCGGCCCGGAGACCTTCGACATCCTGGAGAACTCGCCCGAGCGCCTGGGCGAGGTGCCGGGGCTGAGAAAGGCGGCCATCGAGGCCGTCCGCGAAGGCATCCGCGGCGGCCGCATCCTGCGGGACCTGACCGTGCGTTTGGCCCCCTTCGGCGTCGGCCCGGAGACCGTCTACCGCATCCATCGCGAGTTCGGCGACCTGGCGCCGGCGATCGTGGGCAGCAATCCCTACCTGCTCATCGAGCGCGTGCGCGGCGTGGGCTTCAAGGTCGCCGACACCATCGCCCGCGCCGTGGGCATCGCCGGCGGCGATCCCCAGCGGGTACGGGCCGGAATTTTCTTCGTCCTGGAACAGGCCGAGTTCCAGCGCGGCGACCTGTACATCCAGCGGGAGCAGCTGCTGCAGGAGTGTTCCTGGCTGCTGTCGATCGACGAAAGCGACGTGGCCGCCGTATTGCAGAAGCTGCTCGAACGCTCCGAGTTGCGCGCCGCCTCCCTGCCGGAGCCCTGCATCCTAACTCCCCAGAACGAGCGGATCGAACAGGCGGCGGCCCGGAGGCTTTTCCAGCTCGCCGCGGATTCCTCGCCCCTGGCGGAGCCGGCGGTCGATTTCGCCGCCGTTTTCGACCGCCTGGCCCTGGAGCTCAGCGCCGAGCAGAGGGAGGCGGCGCTGGAAGCCGTGCGCAATCGGCTGACCATCATCACCGGCGGACCGGGAACGGGCAAGACGACCATCATCCGGGCCATCATCGAGATCCTCAAGGCCAACGGCCGCTCGATCCTCGTCGCCGCTCCCACGGGGCGCGCCGCCAAGCGCATCGAGGAGAGCTCCCTCTGCCAGGCCTCGACCATCCACCGCCTGTTGAGGTTCAACCCCGAGAACGGCCAGTTTCAGCACAATGCCCAGAATCCGTTGCGGGCCGACGCGGTCATCGTGGACGAGTTCTCGATGGTCGACTCGTTCCTCCTTTTCTCGCTGCTGCAGGCGCTCGCCGACCGAACGCAGCTGATCGTCATCGGCGACAAGGACCAGCTGCCGTCGGTCGGCCCGGGCAACGTCCTGCGCGACATGATCGGCAGCGGTTATTTCCGCACCATCGGCCTGGAGCGCAATTTCCGCCAGGACCGCGACAGCCTGATCGTGGAAAACGCCTTCCGCGTCAACAGCGGCGGGCCGCTGCTCATTCCCGCCCCCGACCCGGAGGCGGATTTTATTTTTCTGAGGATCGAGGACGAGTCCCAGGTGCCGGGGAAAGTGGAGCGCATCCTGCGCCGCTACCAGGGAGAATACCCCTTTTACTCACCGGCCCTGCAGGTCCTGGTGCCGATGTACCGGGGCGACGCCGGCATCGACCGCCTCAACCAGATGGTCCAGGAGACGTTCAATCCCGGGCCCATCCTGCTGAAGAGGGAGAAGGGGGGCTTCAAGCGCCTCGACAAGGTCATGCAGGTCCGCAACAACTACGACAAGGGGGTATTCAACGGCGATCTGGGAATCGTCGAGGAGTACGATCCCGGCGAAAAGGTGCTGCGGGTCAACTTCGACGGCTGGGTCATCGAGTACGCCGGCGACGAGCTCGACGAGCTGACCCTTTCCTATGCCGTCTCGGTGCACAAGTCGCAAGGGTCGGAGTACGACGTGGTCGTCCTTTGCCTGCTGCCCTGCCATGCGCGCATGCTCAGCCGCGAGCTCTTCTACACGGCCATCACCCGGGCGCGCAGGAAGCTGATCCTTCTGTCCGATCCCCAGACCGTGGCCCGGGCCTGCGCCAATTCGCAGCCGGTGCAGCGCAAGACCCTTTTGCCCCAGCGCTTGCGGGAAATGTTCGAGGCTTCCCCTGTGATATAATCGCAGCCATGGATGACCTGGCCCCGACTCCCATGCTCCGCCAGTACCGGGAGATCAAGAAAAGCTATCCCGACGCCATCCTCTTCTTCCGCCTGGGGGACTTCTACGAGATGTTCTTCGAGGACGCCAGGACCGCCGCCCCCATCCTGGAGGTGGTGCTGACTTCGCGCAACAAGAAGAAGGAGGGGGCGGTGCCGCTCTGCGGCGTGCCGCATCACGCCTGGGAGAACTACGCCGCCAAGCTCCTGCGCAAGGGCTTCAAGGTGGCCATCTGCGAGCAGGTGGAGGATCCGGCCCTGGCCAAGGGCATCGTGCGCCGCGAGGTCACCCACATCCTGACCCCGGCCACCGCCCTGGAGGTGGAGGCCCTCGACCCCGGGTTAAACAATTTCATCGCCGTCATCCGCCGCGACGGAGGCTCGCTGGCCCTGGCTTCCATGGACCTGGCGGTCGCCGACTTCGAGGTGAAAGCCTTCGGCGCCGCCGACGACGAGGCGCTGTTCAACGAGTTCTACCGCAAGTTCCCCAGGGAGATCGTCATTGCCGGGGACTACCAGGATGAATTCGGCCTCTTCGTCAAGCGCTTCCCGGAGTTCGCCGACATCCTGGTCACGACCTACCCCGACTCCGAGTTCGGCGCGCCCGAGTGTGCCGATCTGCTGCGAGGCCAGTTCGGGCTGGAGAGCCTGGACGGTCTGGGGATGAACGGCTACCCGGCCGCCGTGGCCGCCGCCGGCGTGATGCTCAAGTACCTGCGCTCCATCCGCCCGGGGTCCCTGGCCCACGTGCCCGCCCCGCGCTTCAGCGCCCGGGAAGAGCACCTGGTCATGGACGCCGTCTCCTTTCGCAACCTGGAGGTCGTGGCCAACTTGAAGGACGGCGGCGTCTCCGGTTCTCTGTTCGCCGCTGTGGACCTGACCGTCACGCCCATGGGTCGGCGCCTGCTCAAGAAATGGCTCTCCTATCCCCTCCTCGACAAGGCCGGGATCGAGCGCCGCCTGGACGGGGTCGAGGAATTCGCCGGCAACCTGATCGGGCGCTCCGAGGTGCGCAAGAAGCTGAAGCACTTCTCCGACCTGGCCCGGCTGAACTCCAGGGTGGCCCTGAACATCGCCCTGCCCCAGCATCTCCTCAGCCTGCGCGACACGCTGGCGCGCATCCCGGCGATCCGCGAGGACATCGGCCCCATGAAGGCGGAGATCGTCCGCGAGGCCTTCGCCGAGCTGCAGCCCCTCCCCGCCCTCGTCGACCTCCTGGAGCGGGCCATCGCTCCCGAGCCGGCCGCCACCATCCACCAGGGACAGATCATCCGCCAGGGCTACAGCCGCGAGCTGGACGATCTGCGCGCCATCAGCCGCGACGCCAAGGAGATCGTGGCCGCCATGGAGAAGGACGAGCGGGCCCGGACCGGCATCCCCTCCTTGAAGATCAGGTACAACAAGGTCTTCGGCTACTTCATCGAGGTCACCAAGCCGCACCTGAGCCTGGTCCCGCAGCACTATGTCCGCAAGCAGACCCTGGTCAACGCCGAGCGCTTCCTGACCGCCGAGCTGAAGGAGCTGGAGGAAAAGATCCTCAAGGCCGAGGAGAAGATCGTCGCCATCGAGAAGAGCCTCTTCCTCGGCGTACTGGCCGAGATCCAGCGCTTCGCGGGGCAATTGAACCGCAACGCCGAGCGCATCGCCCTGCTCGACGTGCTCGCCGCTGCCGGCGAGCTCGTCCAGCGCCGCGGCTACATGCGCCCGGAGATAAACGACGGCAGCGGCATCCGCATCCAGGATGGGCGCCACCCCGTGGTCGAGGCGGCCTCGGGCCGCGGCTTCATCCCCAACGACCTGAGCCTTTCCTGCGACAGCGAGCAGCTGCTGATCCTCACCGGCCCGAACATGGGCGGCAAGTCGACCTTCCTGCGCCAGAACGCCCTCATCATCATCCTGGCCCAGGCCGGACTCTTCGTCCCCGCCGCCCGGGCGCAGATCGGCATCTGCGACCGCATCTTCACGCGCATCGGGGCCTCGGACTCGCTGATCGAGGGCAAGTCGACGTTTTTGGTCGAGATGATCGAGACGGCCATCATCCTGAACAATGCCGGCCCGCGGGCGCTGATCCTGCTTGACGAGATCGGCCGCGGCACCTCGACCTACGACGGCCTCTCCATCGCCTGGGCGGTGATCGAGTTCCTGCACGCCCTGAAGGAGAGGCCGCGCACCCTGTTCGCCACCCACTACCACGAGCTGACCGAGCTGGCCTCGGTGCTGGAGCGGGTGCGCAACTACCACATCGCGGTCAAGGAGTGGCAGGACAACGTCGTCTTCCTGCACAAGGTCATGCCCGGGCCCACCGACCAGAGCTTCGGCATCCACGTGGCCAAGATCGCCGGCATCCCCCGCGGCGTCATCGAGCGGGCCAAGGACATCCTGCTCAACCTGGAGAAAAAGGAGCTGAACCGCCTGGTCAAGGAGCGCATCACCGGGCGCATCCAGAAGGCGCCGCCGCTGAACGCCGGCCTCTTCCCCGAGGACACGGAGCTGAAGGCCTGGGACGAGATCCGCGACAAGCTGAAGGAGATCGACATCTCCCGCCTCACCCCCCTGGAGGGCCTGAATATCCTCGAGTTCCTCAAGGGCAGGAGCAGCCGCCTGGGGTGACCACCGGCCCAGCGGCGCCGGCCGCTTTCATTTTGCCAAGGGATATACTATAATAGGTCGATGTCGGGCAGGAATGGCCGTTCCCGCCGCCTTTTTCGGCCGCCGGGACGCCATCTGCTCCCGGCTTCCAGGGAGCCAGGATCCATGACGCCACGAGGCGACCGAGCGAGGACAGGCAAGCCCGTCGTGCTGCTGACCGGCATCGCCGGCTTCATCGGCTTCCATTTCGCCCGGCGGCTGCTCGCCGAGGGGCACCCGGTCGTCGGCATCGACAACCTCAACGACTACTACGACGTGGAGCTGAAGCTCGCCCGCCTCCGGCAGCTGGGATTTTCGGCTGCCCGGACGAAGGGGCTGGCCGCCCGCAGCGGGGCCCGGCTGACCGCTCCCGGTTTGGTCTTCTACAAGGCGGATCTCCAGGACAGGAAGAAGGTCGCGGAGATATTCGGGAAGGAGAAGCCGCGGCGGGTCGTGCACCTGGCCGCCCAGGCCGGCGTGCGCTACTCGCTGAAGAATCCCTGGGCCTACATGGAGAGCAATGTCCTCGGCTTCATGAACATCCTGGAAAACTGCCGCCGCCAGCCGGTCGACCACCTGGTCTTCGCCTCTTCCTCGTCGGTGTACGGCGGCAATCGGGCCCGGGCCTTCTCGGTGCGCCACAACGTCGACCATCCCCTCTCCCTCTACGCGGCCAGCAAGAAGGCCAACGAGCTGATGGCCCACAGCTATTCCCACCTCTTTGGCATCCCGGCCACCGGCCTGCGCTTCTTCACCGTATACGGCCCCTGGGGGCGCCCCGACATGGCCCTGTTCATCTTCACCCGCCGCATCCTGAACGGCGAGGCCATCGAGGTGTACAACTTCGGGCGCATGAAGCGCGATTTCACCTACATCGACGACATCGTGGAGGGGATGTGGCGCGTGCTGCATAAGCCCCCGCGCCCCGATCCGTCCTGGGATGCCGGCCATCCCGACCCGGCCGCATCCTCGGCCCCCTACCGGCTGTTCAACATCGGCAACCACCGCCCGGTTGGCCTGTTGCGCTTCATCGGGCTCATCGAGAAGAGCCTGGGCCGGAAGGCACGGAAGGTCCTGCTGCCGCTGCAGCCCGGAGACGTGCCGGAGACGTGCGCCGACATCGAGGACCTGCGGCGCCACGTGGGCTTCGCCCCCTCCACCTCCATCGCCGCGGGTGTGGCCCGCTTCGTCCGCTGGTACAGGGAATATCATGGCGACGACGGACGCTGAGCCGGGCAAGGGAGCGGCCATGTCATTCAAGAAAAAAATACTGTGCATCGGGGCCGGGTACGTGGGCGGGCCGACCATGGCGGTCATCGCCGCCCAGTGTCCGGAATACAAGGTGACCGTGGTCGACGTCAACGCCGAGCGCATCCAGGCTTGGAACGGCGACCACCTGCCCATCTTCGAGGCCGGACTCCTGGAGGTCGTGCGGCAGGCGCGGGGGCGCAACCTGTTCTTTTCCACCGACATTCCCGGCGGCATCCGCGAGGCCGACATCATCTTCGTATCGGTCAACACGCCGACCAAGACCTTCGGGCACGGCGCCGGCATGGCTTCCGACCTGCAGCACTGGGAGAAGACCGCCCACCAGATCGTCGCCCACTCGGACCGGGCCAAGATCATCGTCGAGAAGAGCACCCTGCCGGTGCGCACCGCCGAGGCCATGGAAAGGATCCTGCAGGAGAACAAGAAGGGGATCCGTTTCGACGTCGTTTCCAATCCCGAGTTCCTGGCGGAGGGCACGGCCATCCAGGACCTGCTGCACCCTGACCGCGTGCTGATCGGTTCGCGGCCGGGCGAGTCGGGCCGGCGGGCGGCCGAGGAGGTCGCGGCCATCTTCGCCCACTGGGTGCCGGCCGGCAAGATTATCGCCACCAACCTGTGGTCGGCGGAGCTTTCCAAGTTGGTGGCCAACGCCTTCCTGGCCCAACGCGTCTCGTCGATCAACTCCGTCTCGGCCCTGTGCGAGAAGACGGGGGCCGACGTGGACGAGATCTCGTTCGCCGTCGGCAGCGACCACCGGATCGGCCCGCACTTCCTCAAGGCCAGCGTCGGCTTCGGCGGCTCCTGCTTCAAGAAGGACATCCTGAACCTGGTCTACATCGCGCGCAGCTACGGCCTGGAAGAGGTGGCCGGCTACTGGGAGTCGGTGGTCCGGATCAACGAGTACCAGCAGGAACGCTTCGTGCGCACGATCATCGACGAGATGTTCCACACCGTCGTCGGCAAGAAGATCGTCCTGCTGGGCTTCGCCTTCAAGGCCGACACCGGCGACACGCGCGAGTCGCCGGGCATCCACGTGGCCAGGAAGCTGCTCGAGGAGCGGGCCCTGCTGGCCGTCTCGGACCCGCAGGCGCTGGGCAACGCCCGCCGTGACCTGGCCGGATTCTCCGGGCAGGTGGAGTTCGAGCCCGACCCCTACCGGGCGGCGGTCGAGGCCCAGGCCCTGGCGGTCATCACCGAGTGGCGGGCCTATTGCGACCTCGATTTCGCGAGGATGTTCGCCTCCATGCGCAAGCCGGCCTTCGTCTTCGACGGGCGCAACATCCTGGATCACCACCGGCTTTTCGAGATCGGCTTCAACGTCTTTCCCCTAGGCAAGCCGGCCATGACCCATTTTTCGTAGAACCGCGGACCGGCGCCGCGGCGGCAAGGAGAGCATATGTGTGGAATCATCGGATTCAGCGGAGGCAAGGCGGCCCGGCCGGTCCTGATCGACGGCCTGAAGCGCCTGGAATACCGCGGCTATGATTCGGCGGGGCTGGTCGTGGCCGACGGGGGCAAGCTGCATCTCGTGCGCGCCGTGGGCAAGGTCTCCGACCTGGAGAA
>JAFGST010000148.1 GCA_016934475.1 Candidatus Aminicenantota bacterium
CTGGGCCGCTTCATCCACATGGGCATCGACACCTACAGCTTCATCTCGGCGCTGAACTGCATCGCCGCCCAGCGCCTGGTGCGCGTGCTCTGCCCGCTGTGCAAGAAGCCGGTGACCCCGGGCAAGGCCGACCTGGCCTACAACCGCATCGAGAAGGGCTTCTTCACCCAGCCGGTCTTCCGGGCCGCGGGCTGCGAGGAGTGCTCCGGCCTGGGCTATTCCGGGCGCACGGCCATCGGCGAGATTTTGGAGCTGACCGACGAGATCAAAGAGATGAGCCTGGCCCGCAAGCCGACCTCGGAGATAAAAAAAGTGGCCATGGAACAGGGCATGACCCCCATCCGCCGCAACGGCCTGGAGCGCGTCAAGGCCGGCGTCACGTCCATCGAAGAACTGAACCGGGTGACGGTCAAAGAATGGGTCTGAGCGATCTGTTCCTGCCCGAGCGCCGGCCGCGCCAGATCGTCTTCGCCGGGGACCGCCACGCCGAGATCATCCGGCTGCACGGCCGCAGGGCCACCGAGCGCGCCCGCCTGGAGGGCGTCGTCCTGGCCGACTGCGGCAGCTGCTGGCCGGAGGTGCTGGAGCGGTTGCAGCCGGTCGACACCGGCGTGGTCTTCAGCGCCGTCCCTTTCATCTACAACTTCTTCGAGTTCGATCGCCTGCCCTGGAAAAAGAAAGCTCTGCGTGAGCTTGTGACCTGGCGGCTGCAGAAGATATTCCCCGACAACATCGAATCCTACGACCATCGCTTTTACACCCTGCCCGGAAAAAAAGTTTTCTCCATCCTGGTCAGGAAATCGCTGCCGGATGCGGTCGAGGAGGCGTTCCGTGCCCGGGGGATCCCGCTGACCTTCATCGGCAACTCCACCATGGAGATCGCCCGGCGCCTGCCCCGTGCCGGCGCCGCCCCCGATTTCTTCATCGAGAGCGACCGCGCCAGCTGCACCGTGGTCTTCCAGCAGCGGCGCGCTCCTTTCTACATCCGCAAGTTCAAGAGCGGCTCCGGGACCGACACGGTCGAGGAGGTAGGCAAGACGGTGGGCTTCGTGCGCGGGCAGTACGGCGTCGAGCCCCGTCGATACTGGCTCGTCGACCACCAGGACGAAGCCGCCGCCGCTGCCCTGGAGGCGGGACTGGGCGGGGCGGGGCTGCTCCGCCTGCGTGCCGGCCTGGGAGCGGCCCCGCACATCCCCGGACACCCATGAGAAAACGCCTTACCTTCAACCTGGCCCGCGGGCGCAAAGTGAACGGGGCGGCCTTCGCCTGGCGGGTCGCCGCCCTGCTGCTGGCGGCGCTGCTCCTCTGGGGCGCCGCCCTGGCCAACCTGGCCCGCCGGCTGGAAGCGGGCCGCGAGGACTCCAGTGGGGCCGACCTCGGCGCCCGGAGGCTCGCGGACATGCGCCAGCGGACCTCCACGCTGAGGCGCGAGACCGACTCCTTGAGGCAAAAACTGCGTCAAAGCCTGGCCCGGACAAACTACCTGATCGAGCGCAAGGCATTTTCCGTCGTCGCCCGCCTGGATTTTCTCGAAGAGGCCCTGGGACCCGGCGTGGAGGTCCGTCACCTCCTTCTGGAGAACGAGGCCGCCGGCCGCGTCAGCATGACCCTCAGCTCCCGCTCGCTGAAGGAGCTGTTCGCCCTGTACCGCAAGCTCGCCCCCTATGGCCTAGTCATCGTCAACGACACCCAGAGCGGCGACGAATACCAGGTCCGCCTGAGCTTCAGGATCCATGATGACCCGGCATAGGATCGCGGTGACCGCCCTGCTGGGCCTGTTGGCCGCCGGCGCCGTTGCCTACCTGCTCACTCTGGCCGGCGGCGTCCTGCAGGACCTTTCGCGGCGGGGCCGCCAGCGGCGCCAGGCCGCCGTGCGCCTCCAGGAGGAGGAGCTCCGGACTCTCGCCGCCGAGCACTCCGCCTGGAAGAATCTGCCCCGGGAGCTGGAGGCTTTCCATCGCGAGCACATCATCACCATGGACGATTTCGCCCGCCTGCGCCGCGAGCTGAACGCCTGCCTGGAAGGCAACGGCCTGCGGGCCTCCAACATCTCCTTCCAGTTCGGTGCCGGCAGGGAGCACATCCGCAAGGTGAGCATCGGCCTGTCCCTGGACGGCCCCTACCGCAACGTGAAGAAATTCATTTTCGAGATGGAGAGCAAGCCCAAGATGCAGTTTTTCCGCCGCGTCGAACTGAGCGGCGGCGCCGCGTCCATCAAGGGCAAATTCACCATGGAGGCCTACCTTGGCGACTAGGCTCGTCTTCGCAACCCTGCTTTGCCTGGCGGCCCTGCCGCTGCGCGCCGAGCTGCTCAAATGGCACCTGCTGCAGAAGCCCGCGCCGACGTTCCGCGTCCGGCAGGACATCTTCCATGGCAGCGGCGAGCGCCCGGCGTCTCCCCCGGGAACGGCCCTGCCGGCCCAGGCCGAGAACCTGCAACAGAGCATCGCCGCCGAGATAGCCCAATCGGTCACCTACGAGGGATTCATCGTCAAGAACGGCAAGCGCTCGGCGATGCTGAACGTCAGCGGCGAGTTCTTCCTGGTCTCCGAGCGCGAGGAGATCCTAGGCAAGATCCGCATCCTGGCGATTGGCAAGGACACGGTGACCATCGAGTACGACGGCCAACCCTACGACATCCGCCTCAAAGGAGAGGACAATGGCTAAGAAATCGCTTCCCGCGGTACTGGCCCTGCTGCTAGCCGCGTTCGTTCTGCAAGGGTGCCTGGCCACCACGCCGGGACTGCGCCAGGCGCGCGAGCTCTTCAACGCCGGCGACTACGACCGGGCGCGGGAGCTGCTGCAGCAGGCGGCGGCCGCCAATCCCAGGGATTCCGAGATCCGCACTCTCCTGTTCCGCGCCCAGCTGAGCAGCTACCAGCTGCACCTGTACCTGGCCCGGGCCAAGCGCCGCAGCGGCGAGCGCGAGCAGGCCATCCGCGAGTACCGCCAGGCCCTGGAGATCTTCCCCGGGAACAGCGAGCTGCAGGCCGAGCTCGACGGGGTTCTCCACCCCCGCCAGGTCGCCGCCGAGAAAGAGCCGGAGCCCACGGTCGTGCCGCCGGTAGAGCTGAAGGTCAGCAAGGACGAGAAGATCAGCCTCAGTCTGAAGAACACGCCGATCACCAACATCTTCAAGAGCCTGGGCAAGAGCTACAACGTCAATTTCATCTTCGACAAGGACTTCCGCGACTTCCTGCACAGCGTCGAGATCGAGAACACGACCTTCTTCGAGATCATCCGCGTCCTGTGCATGGTCTCCGGCTCCCAGTACCGGGTGCTCGATCCCTCCACCGTCATCGTGTACCCCGACATCTTCGCCAAGAAGAAGGCCTTCGGCCTGCGGGGCATCAAAACGTTCTATCTGTCCAACATCAAGGCCGAGGACGCCCGCAAGACCGTCCAGACGGTGTTTCGCGACGAGCAGCTGCTGATCCAGGAGGACACCAACCTCAACGCCCTGATCATCCGCGCCGACTACGACGCGCTGGCCGACGTCGAGCGCTTCCTGACCCGCATCGACAAGCAGAAGAACGAGGTCGAGGTGCACGTCGAGATCCTGGAGATCAACCGCAGCCTGATCAACAAGCTGGGAGCCGACTTCAGCACCGGCTCCCTCGGCGTCGCCGCCGGCACCGTCGGCGACGACGGCAAGATCTCCTCGGTCATGGACGCCAGCGACCTGGGCGATACCAGCTTCTTCCTGACCATCCCTTCCGTGGCCCTGAACTTCCTGGAGACGGACAGCAACAACAAGATCCTCGCCAAGCCCAACCTGCGCGGAATCGATGGCGAGGAGATCTCCTTCATGGTCGGCGACGAGGTCCCGATTCCCGAGACCCAGTTCCAGGCGATCGCCGCCGGCGGCATCAACTCCTCGCCGGTGACCACCTACCGCTACCGCAACGTCGGCGTCGAGATCAAGATCACTCCCTTCGTGCACCAGAACAACGAGGTCACCCTGAAGACCAAGCTGACGATCAATTTCATCTCCTCGGGCGCCACTTCCTCCTTCCCGACCTTCGGCAAACGCGAGATCGAGAACAAGATCCGGCTGAGGGAGGGCGAAACCAACATCATCGGCGGCCTGATCCGCGACGATGTCCGCGGCTCGCTCAACGGCATCCCGGCCCTCAGCCGCATCCCGCTGCTGGGCAAACTGTTCGGCAACTCGGAAAAGAACATCAGTCAGACCGACCTGATCTTTTCCATCACGCCCAAGATCATCCGCCGCACCCCGATCAGCGACCGGGACCAGGAGACCATCTGGAGCGGGCTGGAGCAGCCGGCGGCCGGAGCGGTCACCGCACCGCTCCCGGCGGCGGGCGACGACGAGGCGACGGAGGAACCGGCGGAAGTTCCCGCCGCCGCCGCGGAGGAGGAGATGCCCGTCCCCGACGCCGGGGCCCGCATCAGCATCTCCCCCGGCCAGGCGGAGATCCCGGCCAACTCCGACACCTACTTTTCCCTGCGCATCCACTCGCCGGCCCCGCTGGCCAGCCTCTCGTTCAGCGGCTCGGTGAGCGGCGGCGAGTGCGAGATCGTCGAGATCAAGACCGATGCCCTGAACGACAAGAACGTGAAAACGCTGAAGAACATCACGGGGAGCACGTTCGATGTCGGCTTATCCTTCAGCGGCGACAGCCTCCAGGCGCTGGCCGCCGCCATCCAGCTGCGGATCCGCTTCCGGGCTAAGGGCAAGTACGTGCTGAGCGTCGCCAACGCCTCGGCTTACGACTCCCGGCGCAACCGGGTGGAGGTCACGGGCGTTTCGGTGCCCATCGACGTGCGCTGATCCGCGGCGGATATCCCCTCCCGGCGCGGACGGCAAGGCACCGGGTTGGCTGGATTAATGATCGGCGTCGGCCTGGACGGCGGCGCCGGCGCGGAATGCCCCTTCCCCCCTGAGGACGAAAACGCGCGGCCGGTTTATTTGATCTTGTCCTTCAACGCCTTGCCCGCCCTGAAGACGGGGACGTTCTTGGCCTTGATGGAGATTTTCTGCCCGGTCTTGGGATTGATGCCGATTTTGGCCTTGCGATGGGCGACGGCGAAGGTCCCGAAGCCGACCAAGGTCACCTTGTTCTTCTTCTTGAGGCAGGCGGCAACCGAATCCAGGAACGCGTTGACCATTTTCTCGGTTTCGGAGACTTTCAGGTTGGCGTTTTCAGCGATGGCTTTGACCAGTTCGGTTTTATTCATCATGTCCTCCTGGTCGGCATTCTAGGGAATGAAAAGGCAAAAGTCAAGGTATAGACAGGGTTTTTTTGATTTTTCCCGCCGAAACCATTGATATGACAGGATATTCACAGAGCAGCTCGCGCAAACGCCTGTCCAGACAAGCTTTGCAGGCACCGGTCCGCGGCGCTTGCCGCCGCGGGCTCCATCCTGTATAATCTGGAACGGCAGGAGGTGCCCCCATGGAACCGTTCATCCAGGCCGCCCCGGAGATCGACGTCGACGAGATTATGGCCTCCATCCGCAAGAAGATCCAGGAGCGCAAGGACGCCGGCCTGCTGAAGCAGAGCGATATCGACGAGATCGCCGAGATGGAGCTGCAGCCGCTCCCCGACTTCCTGGAGATCCCCCACATCTACGAGCCCATTCTCTACCCCGGCTTCGCCGAGAACATGGCGCCGCCGGCGGCGCTGGAGGAGGCGATACAGGAACGGGGGCTGCTCAAGGCGATCCTCAAGAAGGTCCGCCGCCTGCTCTTCCCCTGGATCCGCTTCATGAGCCGCCCGCTTTACGTGGAGCTTAAGACCGGCATCCTGGATTTGCAGAAGAAGGTGCCCATCGTCCTGCAGAGCAGCGAGTACATCCGCCTGCTGCACAACGCCATGCACAACCTGATCGTCGAGGCCTCCAAGCTGAAGACCGAGGAGGAGCTCCTGAAGACCAAGGTGCGGATCCTGGAGGACAAGATCGAGTTCCTGGAGAATCGCCAGCGGGCGCTGGAGAAGAGAAGAAGCGGCCTTCCTGAATGAACGTCCACCAGTTCCTGACCTCCTTCTCCTACGGCGACGCCATCGGCAACGAGGCCGTGGAGATCCGCGACTTCCTGCGCGGCCGGGGCATCGGCTCCGAGATCTTCACCCTGCACTTCCACCCGCGCTACGCCCACCAGGTGCGCAACTACCTCGATTACGACCGCTGCTCCTCGCCGGCGAACACGGTCATCTTCCATTTTTCCATCGGCTCGCCGGTGACCAAGAAGTTCTTGCGCCTGCGCGACCGCAAGGTCATCATCTACCACAACATCACCCCTTACCGCTTCTTCCTGGACTATCACCGCATCCTGGCCAAGGACTGCTTCAAGGGCCGGGTGGAGCTGCGCAGTCTGGCCGGGCGGGTGGACCTGGCCCTGGGCGACTCCGAGTACAACCGCCGGGAGCTGCAGGAGGCGGGGTTCGCCCGGACGGGAGTGCTGCCCCTGGTCATGGATTTCGCCAAGTTCGACCAGCCGGTGCTGCCGGTATTCCGGGAGATCTTCGCCGACGGCAAGGCCAACCTGCTGTTCGTCGGGCGCATCATTCCCAACAAGAAGGTCGAGGACGTCATCAAGGTCTTCCACATCTACCAAAGCCACTTCCATCCTGAGTCGCGCCTGTTCATCGTCGGCGAGTCCCGCGGCTTCGAAAGATACCTGTCCGCCCTGCAGGACCTGGTCGCCAGGCTGGGGATCCGCGACGTCCACTTCAGCGGCCATGTGCCGCTGGCCGAGATGGTCTCCTACGCCAAGCTCTCCCACCTCTACCTGCACCTGAGCGAGCATGAGGGCTTCTGCGCCCCCCTGCTGGAGTGCTTCCACCTGGGCATCCCCGTCGTGGCCTACGACGCCGGCGCCGTCGGGGAGACCATGAACGGCGGGGGCATGCTGCTGAGGGAAAAGGAGCCGCTGGCCGTCGCCGCCCTGTGCCACGAGATCCTGAAGCGTCCGCGGCTGAGGGAGGCGCTGCTGGCCCGGCAGCGGCAGGCCCTGGAGAAGTACCAGCACGGCCGCACCGGCGAGATCCTGCTGGCCCATTTGGGCGCGGGGCCGGAGGGGGCGGCCGAGTGAGCCCGGCAGCCATGGAGAATCCCAAGGATCCCCGCCGAGGCCCCCTCCTCAACGAGGGCCCTGAGGGCCGGGCGATCATCGTCCGCTACAACGAGATCAGCCTCAAGGGCCGCAACCGCGGACGCTTCGAGCAGAAGCTCAGGGACGACCTGGCCTGGTTCCTGCGGCGCCACGGCCACGCCTTTTCCGCGATCGAGGTCGAGCGGGGGCGCATCTACCTGCGCGGCGTGGAGGGCCGCCCCGACCTGAAGATGGTCCTCGGCGTCCACTCCTACAGCCCGGCGCTGGAGATCGAGCGCGACCTCGGGCGGTTGAAGAAGGAGACGGCGCGCTTCTTCCCGGAAATCCGCGGGCGCCGGGATTTCCGCGTCAGCTGCCAACGCATCGCCAAGGACTTCCTGCCCGACTCCATGGGCATCGAGAGGGAGCTCGGCACCCTCATCGAGGAGAGTACCGGCACGCCGGTGCGGCTCAAGGACCCGGATTACGAGATGCACGTCGAGATCGGCCGCCGCCGCCTCTACCTCTTCAGCGAAAAGCACCCCGGCTTCGGCGGCTTCCCGGTGGACAGCAGCGGCAAGCTGGTCTCCCTGATCTCCGGCGGCATCGACTCGCCGGTGGCCACGTTCCTGATGATGAAGCGCGGCGTCCTGCCGCTGCTCCTGCATTTTGCGGTCTCGCCGGGCGAGACGGACAAGGTGCGGCGTTTGCGCGAGCGGCTGCAGGAGTACGCCGCCGGCGAGGAGATCACGCTGACCGTCATCCCCCGCGAGGAACTGTTCGCCGGCCGCCTCGACGACCTGTACGGCAGCCGCTTCGAGCCATACATCTGCGTCATCTGCAAGTACCGCATGCACAAGAAGGCGGCGGAGCTGGCCCTGAGCCAGGGAGCCCTAGGGGTGATCAGCGGCGACAACCTGGCCCAGGTGGCATCGCAGACCCTGAAGAACCTCTACGCCCAGCGCCGCGCCGCTTCCCTGCCGGTCTACAGCCCGCTGATCGCCTGCGAGAAGAGCGAGACCGTCGCCCTGGCCAAGCGCATCGGGACCTACGAGATATCCATCGCCCCGGCGCCGGGCTGCCGGCTGCCGCGCGATCCCAAGACCGGCGTCGACGCCGCCCGCCTGCTAAAGGTCCTGGAGGAGACCGGCCTGGAATGAGCCGCGGGCGGCCTGCCCGCGCCTACAACGCCAGCCGCAATCCGGCGGCCAGCCGCCAGCCCGACAGGTCGAGGCGGAAGGTCCTCGTGTCAGTGTAGCCGCCCAAATCGTTCCCGGAAAGGGTATATTCCAGGCGTCCCAGCGGCTGGGAGATCTCCAGGGGGCAGGTGCGCCATTCCTCATCCTGCCACTGCGCGCGGACCAGATCGGACGCGGCGTTGGTGTCCCGGCTCTGGTATTCAGAGGAGCCGGGTCCGGAGAAGCTCCCGGCGCGGCGCAAAGCGTACCCCGCCTCGACGTGCAGTCCGAGGCGGCCCGATAAGGGCAGATCCAGGCGCGCCGCGGCCTCCAGGGCCAGGCCCAGGCCCCGGCCTTTCATGTCGGTCAGGGAGCGTGTCTCGTACCAGTAACCGTCCTCATCCGTCCGCCTGTAGCGCTGCGACTCCACGATCCGCAGCGCGGCGAGCATGGGGCCTACGGCCAGGCGCAGGCCGGCCCTCCAGCCCTGCCGTCGCAGAAGATCGAGAATGACCCCCGCCTGGGGAACCCAGGCCCGGGCCTGGAGGAAATAATCGGGATAGGCGATCTCCAACTCGTAGCTTCCCGGCGTCACCTGGTCGGAGCGCAGGTCGCTGACCCGGAACTGCCACTCCAGCGAGGATGTCCTGCGGCTTTCCAGGAACTCCAGGCCGGCGAAGGCCGCAAGGCGCGGCCCCAGGCGGCGGCCGAGACGCAGGGCGACGGGCAGGCCGCGGCCGATGCCCCGCAGTCCCGATCCGGCCGTCTCCTCCAGCGTGTAGCGGAACGCTCCACCCGACGTGCGCTGCAGGACCTCATAGTAATCGCGATAGAAGAAATCGCTCCGCAGCTTCTGCGCCTCGACCCGGGCGTTGAAGTCGGCGGGGGAGAGAGAGGAGAATCCCAGCGCGGCCTCGACGAACCAGCCCGGCTTCGGCTCGCCGGCGTGCAAGGCCAATCCGGCGGCCAGAAGGAGCCACAGGAACGTGGCACGTGTTTTCATGAGCCGTCTCCCCGGACAGCGGCGGAGGGCCGCTTCAGTCCATGGGCGCGCAGGATCTCCTCGGGAGGGGTCAGGTCGGGCGGGGATTCCAGGGCCGAGGGCGCGGGCGGCAGCGCCGCGCTGACCGCCCCGGCGCTGAAGAACCAGTCCTGGAAATCGGAGTGCACGTCGATCCCCGAATAGAGCCGGAAGAACTCGGCCAGGTCCATGGTGCCGAAGGGGGCGAAGGCGTGCCTGCGGTGGACGTCGCTCAGGAAGGCGATCATCTCCTGCCTGCCGCCCAGGCGGCGGGCCAGGGTCTCGATGATCTGCGTCCCCTGGTAATAGGCGCGGCGGTCAAAGCCCACGGCGACCGGGGAGCGGCCGCTGACCATGTTGGAGCGGAAGCCGGCCTCGATCGGGACCATGTAGTCCGGATAAGTGCGGTCGTACCAGCAGGTGACGGCCTCGTCCCACCAGGTGTCACGGTAGGTGCGGCCCACGGCGCTGCAGGCGCAGTACATGTGGAAGACCTCGTGGCTCAGGGCGTCGGGCGTGGAGATGGTGCCCCCGAAATACTCCATGCCGCCGCCGCCGCTGACCAGGAACACGCTCAGCCCCCGGGGCATGGGGAAGGGGCCGATGTCGGCCACCATCTGCGGCAGCCAGGATTCCAGCTCCGCCCAGGCGGGATCGACGGCGACACCGCCGCGGAAAGCGGCCATGCGCACCGGGATGCCGGCGATGGCGCCCTCGCGCAGCACGGTGTCGGCCTCCGGGAGCAGGACGAACATCACGGTGTAGGAGGCCACCTCGCGCTCGCTGTCCAGGAGCCACTCCTGATAGGCCGCGCTGTTCGTCCTCGCCACGTGGCCCGAGCCGAGGCAGCGGTAGGGAACATCGCCTACGACGCGCAGGGTGAGGCGGTGGCGCGCCAGCTCGTGGGGTGTGTTCAAAGTCGGGAACAGCTCCTCGTTGCCGCTGCCCTTGATGTCATGCACCGCCGTGGTGAAGCGCGGATACCCGCCCGGCAGCTCCAGGCGATAGGCCATGACGAGCTCGTGGGCGACGGCGGGATCGACTTCCTCGGCGAACTCCAGGATGCGCTGGGCGCTGCCAACCACCTCGACCGCCCGAAAGGCGGCATCCGGCAGCTCCCGGGCCGCGCCGTCGAGCCGCCACTCGGAGATGACGCCGGGGCGGCAGCCGGGATCGAAGTGGATGCGCGGCCGCCGCTGGCCCGGCCTCATGCGGAAGCGCACGCGTGCCCGCCCGTCCACCGCCGCCTCCTGAGGCCGGTAGGTCAACGTGACGTCGATCTCCGAAATGTCGATGCGAAAGGTCTCGTCGAGGAGTCGCTGCTCGTCGCCGTAGGCCGGGACGTCGTTCTCCCAGGCCTCGCCGCGGCTGGGAAAATCGGGAGCGGGCGAACAGGAAAACCAAAGAACGCCCAGCAGGAGGAGGCCTGCCGCCCGCCATGCTCCGGAATCCTTCCAGGGAAAAATTCTGCTCATCCTTACCTCCGCGCTTCTCGGCCGTAGGCAATCATGGATCCCCGCCCTTTCGGCATGCAATCGCCGTGCCAGGCTGAAGGACCGCTTTAGCAACAAAATAAGGCCACCGGGTTCAGCGGCAATGAAAAAGCCATCATTTCCCCTGCTTGGTGCGGTTGGCGAAGCGTTCGGTCTTGGCCCAGGCACGCTCCTTCCCCCGGACCAGGTCGAGGTACAGGCCCTTCAGCACGATGAACACCCACAGCTTCGTGTAGGTGAAATAGGCCAACAGAGCCGCCAGCAGATTGAGCGGCGAATCCTCGCGTTCGAAGGAGAGGGCGATCATCATCTCCAGGACAAAGAGCAGGAACGCCAGCGCCCACAACTCGAAATAAGGCCCGACCAGGCGGACATGCACCAGGCCGGAGAGGGAGAGCAGGAAGATCAGGTCCGAGAAAAGGATGGCGAACACGAACAGGTAGTACAAGTAGAAAAGGTTCAACAGCTCGAAGGTCGCGGCATTCGGGCGGCGGCGCAGCAGGCGCCGGCTGAACTTGCCGATCAAGTAGTTGTTGCCGCGCGCCCAGCGCGTGCGCTGGCGGACCCACACCGCCAGTCTCTCCGGCTCCTGCTCCCAGGTCACGGCGACGGGGAGAAATGCGACCAGGTAGCCCTCCTGGTAGATGCGGAACGTCAGCTCGGCGTCCTCGGTCAGCGCCTCCTCGTCCCAGCCGCCCAGGCTTTCGACCACCCGCTTCCAGATGATGTAGTTGGTCCCGGGAAGGGTGGAGATGCGCAGGAAGAACCAGCGCCCGGCCTGGATGATCCACTGGAAGGCCACCGACTCCAGGTTGATGAGACGGGTCAGGAGATTGCGCCCGGCGTTGTATGCCCGGAACTTTCCGGTGACGGCGGCCAGGCGCCGGTCGCTGACGAGGGCCGCGGCCAGCAGGCGCAGGGCTTCGGCATCGGGCAGGTTGTCGGCATCGTACACGGCCAGTGCCTCGCCGCGGGCTGCGCGGAAGGCCCGATTGAGGGCGGCGCTCTTGCCGCGCCCGCCCTCCTCGGCGGGGATATCGACAAAAGTGAAGCGGGGATCATTGCCCGCCTGTCGCCGGGCCGTCGCCAGCGTGTCGTCGCGGCTGGCGTCGTTGACGATCATGAATTCCAGCTTGCCCTCGGGGTAGCGCAGCGCCCGCAGGCGGGAGATGGAGTCGGCGATGACCGTTCCCTCGTCGCGGGCCGGGATCAGCACCGTGACCGACGGCAGACGGGCGTCGTCGACGGGCGCCGGAAGGTGGCGGCGCTGGCGCAGGAGAAATCCTCCCAGGCAGAGGACGAACTGGTAGAGCAGCATGAACCAGATGAAAATCACCGAGAAGACGAACAGGCCATTGAGAATGATGCCCAGCATGGATTCACCTCCGGCGCCGGGAATACCCGTACAGGATGAGGAGCAGCAGCAGCGAGGAGAGGCCGAGGATAAAAAAGGACCTGGAGGAAAAGAATCCCACCACCTCGATGGCGTGGCGGGACGGACTCTGGGTGGTGATCTCCAGACGGTGGGCGCCCCGGGGCAGAACCAGGCTGCCCTTGTCCGGCTGCAGGGGCAACGTCCGGCCATCGAGTCGGACCTGCTCCAGGGGGCGGCTGAAGCTCAGGGTGGCGGGAGTGGGTGAGTCGTAGCGCATGCTGAAGACATTGCCGGATACCGTCAGGTCTTTGACGTCGCCGGCAAAGGCCAGGCGCGGGATCAATTCCCGCTTCTCGAGCATCCCGGCCTTGACGAAAGTCAGCAGGCGCTTACCGGAGGGCAGGAAGACCTGATTTTTCTCGAAGAAAGGCCAGGGTTGGCCGTCGAGCAGCGGCACCAGCCCGGAGCGGTTCAGCACCAGGGTGAAGGGCTGGGAGGAATCGACGCGGAAGCCCTTGCCCTGAGGGACGAGCGTGACGTCTCCTCCCATGACGAAGGGCAACAGGTCCATGTCGAAGGGATGGACCGTGGCCTCGGAGTAAATGCCGACGCGGCCCGATGCGCGGGAGGCGTAATAGAAGGTCATCGCCAGCTCGCTGCCGATCGGCTGCGGCGACGGCAGGTGCCTATCCCGGCTTCCGGGACGGGGGGTGACGTTGATGTCGAACATCAGGCGCCCCGCCTCGGGCACCAGGGGCTGGTAGGCATGGAAATAATCCAAATAGCGCTCGGGAGGATTGAGCCAGCTCTCTTCCGGATCCTCGACCTGCAGCGTGAAGCGGTGGCGGGCCATCAGCGCGATGATGTCCCGGCTGTCGACGCCGCACCACTCGCGGATCCGGGGATGGAGGAGGGAATCCAGGGCCGTGACGATGACGTCCAGGTCACGGTTCCGCGAGCGGGCGATCCTGGCGGTTTCGCCCAGGAAGAATTCGTGGAGGTCGCGGATCATCTCGCAGCGGAAATCGAGGAAACGCTCGAAACTGCCGCGGTCGCGCTTCCAGTATCGCGGCGACGCGCCGTCGAAGAAATCCAGCGGATCCATGCCCGTGCGGCGGAGGAACTCCCGGCGCACGTCGGCGTTGAGCGGGACGAAGCGCGCGGGATTCTCCATGCCGCGGTCGGTGTCATAGCTCAGCTCGGCCAGGTTGACGCCGTCCCAGTCGTGGGAGCCCAGGAGGCGCCAGAAGAATTCACTGGCCGCGCGGAGGGCCTCCGGATTGTAGAGGTTCATGGCGTAACGCCAGCCGACAGGGCCTTCAAGGCCGGCCGCCGTCCTTTCTCGCCACTGCGGATGCTCTTCCCAGAATTGCGGGGTGACCTGGGGAAACTCGAACCAGGCATAAACGGCGATGCCGTGGTCGTGGCACAGGTTGATGAAATAGTCGTAATCGAATTTGTATCCGGCATAGAAATGCCAGGCGGCCAGATAGATGATCCGCACGCCGCTCTCCTGCCAGCGCCGCGCCAGCCTCTCCAGGGAGGTGTTTTGCCGCAGGCCGGGATCGAAATAGAACTCGAGGTTGGGCCGGCGCACGGGGAAGGGAAGCCCCAGGACGCTCTTCAGGTAGTAAGGAAAATAGGGGAAGCGGCTGATGCCGAAGGGGGTGTAGGGATCGAGGGGAGCGGCGAGGAAAAGTACCCGGCCGCGCCCCAGGGGCTTGAGCACGGCCAGGGGATGTCCGGATGACTCCTCTTCGCAGAGGACCTGACCGCCCTCGACGCGGATGGGGTTCAGCACCGCCGGAGGATTCCATTCATAGGGAGCGAGGGGCATGGTCAGTTCGCGCACCCGGGCGACGTATAGCGCCTGGGTCAGAAAACGGAAGCCTATTTTCTCCGCCAGCTCGCTGCGGCCGTCGGAGATGAGGACGCCGCCGGACTCGACGAAGTCCAGAACCGCGTTTTGCTCCACGGTCATGAGCTCGTTGGCTGCCGCTTGCGGCACCACCAGCAGGTCGAATCCCTCCAGCGAGAAATCCTTCTGCCTGCCCAGCTCACGGATCTGGGGCTCGAAGCCGAAGATCTTCAGGAGCGAGGCGAAGCTCCGTTGATTGTGCCTCTGGGCCTTGGTCTGGGTGCGGCTGGAGAGAAGCAGGGTCCGGCACAGGGTCAGCGGCATGCGGAGGCGGCGCCGGAACAATCCCGCCACCCACGAGCGCGTACGACGCCACCACCCGCCCGTCTTCGCCGGCGGAGGCAGATCGAGCGCCTCCATCACGTGCAGTTCGCCGGGCTCCAGCTTGACCCGGCGCGGAATCTTTCCCGACAGGCGTTCCGGGGAGAAGACTTCCCACTTGACCCGGCCCCGGCGATCCAGGGTCAGCTCGTGCAGGTACTGATTGACCAGCAGCACGTGGCCCGTGCCGCCGGCGCTGGTGATCCAGAGGCCATCGTCGCGCACGTTGCAGGGGAAA
>JAFGST010000149.1 GCA_016934475.1 Candidatus Aminicenantota bacterium
AAAAATCGCAATATATCTGAAAAGAATAAAAATACACGGCCAGGACGAGCTGCAGCCCCTGGCCCTCCGGATTGCGGAAGACCTCGTTGACGAACAACGCCAGGCGGTCGGCGATGACCATCTTCTTGAACAGGCCCCAGACAATCAGCCGGAAGCCGGAGGCGATCCGCTCCCAGTCGAACGAGACCGGCCGCTTCAGCTGGGGGATGAACTGGGCGGCGCGGTCGATCGGCCCGGCCAGAAGCTGCGGGAAGAAGGAGACGTACAAGGCATAGTAGCCGATGTGGATTTCCGCCGGGGTGCGCCGGTGATACACGTCGATGAGGTAGCTGACGATCTTGAAGGTGAAGAACGAGATGCCGATCGGCAGGATGATCTTCAGGGGCGACAGCGGCTGCAGCCGTAAAACGAGACCGAGCAGGTCGTGGAGCGTCTGGCGGAACAGCTCCAGGTACTTGAAAACAAAGAGCAGCCCGAGGGAAGTCAGCAGCCCCGCACCCAGCCAGAGGCGGCGCTGCCAATTCTGCCCGGCAGCGGCCATGAGCCGCGCGGCGCCGTAGCTGGCCAGCGTCGGGAAGGCCAGAAGCAGCACGTAGTCCCATTTCCAGTAGCCGTAGAACGCATAGCTGGCCAGCAGCAGGAAAGGCCAGCGGCTTTTGCGCGGGAGAAAAAAATAGGCGGCAAAAACGGCGGCAAAAAAGACCCAGAACTCGACGGAATGGAACAACATGCCCTGGTAAAATACCTTATCGCCGCTCCCTTGTCAACCGCCGGCAGGCTCCCGCGCCGGGGAATTTAAGGCCGCGTGGCGGCGACCTTCAGGGCCCGACGTGGATCAATTCCTGCTCCTCCCCGTATTCCTCCAGCCGCTCCAGGCTGCTTTTCTCCAGGTCCAGCAGCTTGTAGTGCCCCATCTCCATCATGGAAAAGTAGAGCAGCAGGTTTCTTTTCTCGGCATCGTCGGCGAAGCGATCGGCCAGCTGCAGGTAAAAATCGTGCGCGGCCTGCTCGGCCTTCATGGCCTGCGCGAGCACGTCGCTGAGGGGAACCCTCTCGTCGCGGAAGCGGATCTCGGGAAGCGGGACCACCGGCTTCTCGGGAACGACCGCGTCCCGCCCGGGAAAGCGCTGGCTGAAGAGTTTCGCCAGCGCGTCGCGGTGCTTCTCCTCCTCAGCGGCCAGGAATTCCAGCCTTTCCTTCAGGAACGCGTTCTTCACCCGCCCGGCCACCCGGGCGTAGACGTCCCGGCTTTCGATCTCGCTCTTGATGGCGGCCAGGAGCAGGTCGTCCAGCTTGTATTGGCTCAGGTTCATGTCCTTCATCATCGCCTCCTTTCCCCGGCGCGGCGCGCGGGGATTCAGTAATTTTCGCCGAAGACCTCGAAGTTCTCTTGGGGATGGTCGCAAACGGGGCAGCGCTCCGGGGCCTGCTCCGACTCGACGATCATGCCGCAGACGCGGCACTTCCAGGCCGTCTTCTTTTTTTTCTTGAACACCGCGCCGCCCTTCACGTTCTCCAGCAGCTTGCGGTAGCGCGTCTCGTGGCGCTTCTCGACCACGGCGATGCCGCGGAAGGTATTGGCGACCTCGGGAAAGCCTTCCTCGTCGGCCACGCGGGCGAACTCGGGATAGAGCGCCGACCACTCCTCGTTCTCGCCGTCGGCGGCGTATTCCAGGTTCCGTTCCGTCGCACCCATGGCCACGGGATAAGCGGCCTGGATCTCGAGCGGCTCGCCGTTCATCGCGGCGACCAGGTGCTTGTAGAAAAGCTTGGCGTGCATGCGCTCGTTCTCGGCCGTTTCCAGGAAGATTTCCTCGATCTGCTTGAAGCCTTCCTTGCCCGCCGTCTTGGCGTAGAACGTGTAGCGCATCCGCGCCTGCGACTCGCCGGCGAACGCCTGGAGCAGGTTCTTCGCCGTGCGGCTCCCTTTGAGTGACCTCATGGTTCGACCTCCAGGCGCCATTGTAGCTTTTCGCGGCGCAAAGTCAAGGCGCGCCGCCGCCGCTCACGCTCCTTCCAGGGCGGCCGAAATCTTCTCGTGATCGTCGCCCGGGCGCACGATGCGCGGCGGCGCGACCGTGAGGTCGACCACGGTCGACCCCGCCGAGGCCGGGAGCATGCCGCCATCGATCAGCAGATCGATTCCGGAAAATTCCCGGACGATCCGCTCGGGATCGTTGAGCGGCGGCCGGCCGCTGCGGTTGACCGAGGTGCTGAGCCAGGGAAGCCCGGTCTCCTCGATGAGGCCCAGGAGGCCGGGCAGGGAGGGCAGGCGGATACCGATGCGCTCACTGCCCCTGAGCAGGATGGGATTGATCGTCAACGCCGGCGCGAACAGAAAAGTGAACTTGCCCGGCAGCAGCCGCTGCAGGCGCTCGCGGAAGACCACGGGCAGGTCCGCGACCAGGGATTGCAACATGGCCAGGCTGCCGACCGCCACGGAATAGGGTTGAGCGCTCCGCCCTTTCATGGCATCGATCCTGGCGCTCGCCGCCAGGGAGAAAAAATTTCCGCCCAGGCCGTAGAGGGTATCGGTGGGATAGGCGATCACCCCCTCGTCACGGAGGCAATCCCGGACTTTCTTGGCCCGACCCGGGGCCGTGATCTCGCCGTAGGGAATGACGATCATGGGTAGAGCAGGAAGGGGCCGACTTCCTCGGCGAAGGCGGCGATCTGGCGGTCGATGCGGTCGCGGATGGCGGCGAAAGGCGTCCCCGCCTCCAGGGCCTCGCGGATCTCGGGCGAGGCGCAGATCATGTCGATGGGCCGGCGGCGGTACTCGAACTCGTAGGGCGGCTTTCGCCAGCGGAACTCGCCGGGATGCAGGCGGGCCGCCTGGCGGATCAGTTCGTAGTACGCCGCGAAGCTGCGGAAAGATCTGCGGTCCAGCACCTGCACCAGCACGCCGCGGCAGACGCGGCCGGCGTGCTTGGAAAACTCGGGCTTGAAGAACATGGGGACGAAGCGCGCGCCGGGCAGCTTCAGCTGCTGCAGGCGATCGGCCAGGCGCCGCGCGTCGACATAGGGCGCGCCGGCCAGCTCGAAGGGCCGGGTGGTGCCGCGGCCCTCGGAAAGGTTCGTCCCCTCGAGCAGAACGGCGCCGGGATAGACCAGGGCGGTGGCGAATCCGGGCATGTTGGGCGAGGGCAGGGTCCAGCTCCCGGGAACCTGCGTGGCACGCTTCCATCCCCGCGCCTGGACCACGGCCAGCGGCACGTCCAGCCCGTAGCGGCTCAGGGCGAAGGAAAGGTATTCGCCGGCGCTCAGTCCATGGCGCATGGGGACGGGCAGCTGCGCTACGATGCTGAAATGGTCGGGACGGGCGACGTTGCCCTCGAGGTCGCGGCCATTGAGCGGATTGGGGCGGTCCAGCACGATCACCTCGATGCCGCGGCCGGAGAGCCAGCGCAGCAGCATGACCAGATGGTTCAAAAACGTATAGACCCGGGCACCGACGTCGAAGGGATCGACAAGCAGGGCGGAGATTCCGTCCAGCCATTCCTCCATGGGCAGCAGGTGCTCGCCGTACAGGCTGCGCACCCAAAGCCCGCCCTCCCGCCAGAAGAAGGAGGGCGAGGTGACCATGTTGTCCTGCCGGTCGACGAAGAAGCCGTGCTGCAGAGACCAGATCGCCTTCAGGTTTCTTCCCGCCAGGCGTTTCACCTGCGCATGGACCGGCCGGCCGGCGGCGTCGACGGCGTTCCCGCCCCCGACTAGGGCGATGCCGCGGTCGCCGACCATCTTGCGGTAGAACCGCGGCAGGACGTCGATGCCGTTCAGGATGGTCGCCACGTGTGCTCCTGATCCCAAGTATAACATAGCTTGGGTTGCGCGGCGGGGCCATCTCTGATATAATGAACTATCTCCTGGAGGAAATCGTGCAAGAATTGAACGGCATAGACAGTAAATTCCGACTGGTCATCCTGGTCTCCCGCCGGGCGAAGCAGCTCATCGGGGGCGCGCGCAGGAAGATCGAGGTCAAGAGCGAGAATCCGCTGACGGTGGCCATGGAAGAATTCAATCAGGGAAAGATAGATTTCAACGTCCTCAACGAGGAAGATAACCTGTTCGCCGCCGTCGACGGCGACCTGCAAAACGCCGGCGAGGCGACCGAGGCCGAGCTGGAAGAGGAAGAGGCCGACATCGGCGGCGAAGAGGCGGAAGAGAGCAAAAAAGAGCCGGGCAGAGGATCCTGAACCGGCTCCCCCTGATGGGCATCGTCATCCGCTCGCCGAACTGGATCGGCGACGGGATCATGGGCCTTCCCGCCCTGCGGGCGCTCCGTGCGCATTTCCCGGGCGAATTCCTGGCCATGGCGGCCAAGCGCTACCTGGCCGACATCTACCTGAACGTCCCGGAGATCGACGAGATCATCCCCCTTCCCGACCGCTGGAGCGCATCCTCCTTCCTGTCCTGCGCCAGGGATCTCGGGAGCCGGCGCTTCGAGCGCGGCGTCCTCTTCACCAACTCCTTCTCCTCCGCCCTGCTCTTCCGCCTGGCGGGCATCCGCAGCAGCGGTTACGCCCGCGACGGACGGGGCTGGCTGCTCCACGACCGGGTAGCGGCAAGCGACGACCATGGTCATCACCAGCATTATTATCTGCGCATCGTCGAGCACCTCACCGGCAGCAGGATCGAGCGTTCGTTCCCGGCCGTCCTTTCCGTGTCGGATGGGGAGAGGGAACGGGCCGCCGCCTGGCTGCGGGGGCAAGGGATTCCGCCCGGGACGCCCCTGCTGGCCGTCTCCCCCACCGCCGCCTACGGCAGCTCCAAGGCTTGGCTTCCCGGGCGCTTCCGCGAGCTCATCGGCCGCTGGCTGAAAGGACATCCCGGCTCGGCGGTTCTCCTGCCCGGGAGCCCCTCGGAGCGGGAGGGGATCTCCGCCGTGGCCGAGGGCTTGCCCGGCCGCATCCTCAACCTGGCCGGGCGCCTGAGCCTGCGCCAGGCCATCGCCGTTCTGGCTCACTGCCGGCTCTTCATCGGCAACGACTCGGGGCTGATGCACATCGCCGCCGCCCTGGATCTGCCGCTGGTCGCCGTCTTCGGACCCACCGAGCCCGGCCGCACGGCTCCGCTCGCTGCCCGCTTCCGCCTGCTGTACCACCGCGCCGACTGCGCCCCCTGCCGTCACCGCGAGTGCCCGACCGACCACCGCTGCATGGCTTCAGTCGCCGTCGACGAGGTCCTGGCCGCGGCCGACGGGCTATGGGGGACGGAAACATGAAGCGGGCGGTCTTTCTCGACCGCGACGGCACGCTGATCCAGGACCGCGGCTATATCTGCGAATTCTCCCAGGTGGCCTTCTTTCCCTTCGCCGCCGCGGCGGTGCGCCTCCTCAACCGCGCCGGCTACCTGGTCGTCGTCGCCAGCAACCAGTCGGCCGTGGCCCGCGGCATCTGCAGTGCGGAGCAGGTCGAGCGGCTGCACCGCCGGCTCCAGGCCCATTTCAGCGAGCGCGGGGCCGCCATCGCCGCCTTCTATTACTGCCCCTTCCTGGCCGGGGGGCGGGTGGCCGCCTACCGGCGGCAAAGCCCGCTGCGCAAGCCGGAGCCGGGCATGCTGCTGCAGGCGGCCCGCGAGCTCGACCTTGACCTGGCGCACAGTTTCATGGTCGGCGACAAGGCCGATGACGTCGAGGCCGGCCGCCGCGCCGGCTGCGGGACCGTTCTGGTACGCACCGGCGAAGGCGAATCCGCGTCGGACGGACCGACGCCGCCGGCCGACTTCGTCGTCGCCGACCTGGCCGCCGCCGCCCGCCTCATCGCCTCTCTCGGCCGGCGCCGCCGGGCCCGATGAGGGGGACGCTGCAAGAAACGCCCGCTCCGCTTGTTGCCTAGGACAATGGATGAAGCGAGATTGACCGATGACGAGGTCGTGGCCTCCGTGCTCGACGGCCGCACCCGCGATTTCGAGATCCTGGTCCGGCGCTACTCGGGAAAGATCATCCACTTCATCGAGCGCATGACCGCCGACAGCGATGAATCGCGCAGCATCGCCCAGGACGTCTTCTTCAAGATTTATCAAAACCTTTCTTACTACCGCGCCCAGAACAATTTTTCGGCCTTTATCTTCAAGGTGGCCCGGAACATGACGCTGAACTGGCTGCACCGCCAGAAGCGCACGGTGTTCTTTTCCCGCCTCCTTGGGCGCGAGTTGGCCCGGCCCCCCCTTGAACAGGAGCCGCCGCGCATCTCGCCGCAGGAGCGGGACGAGAGGGAGCGCGCGCTCACCCTGGGACTGCGCCGCCTCCCCGAGGAGCAGCGTCTGGCACTGGTCCTGAAAGTCTACCTGGAGTTCTCATACAAGCAGATCGGGGAAGTGACCGGCTGGTCGGTGCCCAAGATCGAAACACTCATTTCCCGGGCCAAGGCCCGCCTGAAAAAATTTATCCTGCTGCAAGAAAGCGGCGGGGAACCTGTTTTGCAAGCGAGGGATAAATGAACTGCCAACGGATCATCCGCCTGCTCAGTGCCTACCAGGACGGGGAGCTTGACGCCGCCCGGGCCCGGGAAGTGGAGAGCCATGTGTGCGGCTGCGCCGCCTGCCGGGCCGAGTGGGATGGCCTGCGGGAGCTGGATCGGCGCCTGCGTCGTCTGCCGCCCCCCGGCGCCGATCCCTTTTTCGCCACCCGGGTCATGGCCGGGCTGCGCCCCTTTCCGGCCGGGAAATGGCGCCTACTGCAGGCCGTCGTTCATGCCCTGGTCTTCGTCCTGATCTTCGCCGGCGGCTTCGTCGTGCAGACGGCGCTCAACGGCCGGAGCGCGGCGCGACCGGCAACGGATTCCACCTTCAGCGCCGTGCTGCTGGAGCCGTTCGACCTCGGCCTGCTGGCCGTCCATGACGACACCATGCGCCTGTTTGCCCCGGAGCGGCCATGAACAGGAAAACGGCGTTCTCCCTGTTGCTGACCGTGTCCCTGGCCCTGAACCTGGCATTCCTGGCGGCTCTCGTCTACCGCAGGTCGCGGCCGCGCCCGCCGGCCCCCCCCGAGTTCCGCAGCGATCTCAGCCTGACGGCGCCGCAGGACGAGAAGGTCCGGGAGATCGTGCGCCAGTTCAAGATCAACTCCATCATGTTCCGCGAGGACATCCTAAACAAGCGGGTGGAGATCATCGAGGAGCTCGGCGACCCCCTCTGCGACCCGCAGAAGCTGGCCAGCAAGACCGGGGAACTGAACGATCTGGAGAACCAGCTGAACCGCGATTTCATTGCCGCCCTGCTGAAGATCAGCGACGTGCTGCAGCCAGGGCAGCGGCTGGATATGCTCTACAAGTTGAGCCGCAACTGGTTTTTCTTCCAGGGCGGCCGCGAACGAGGAGGACCCCATGAATAAAAAAGCTGTCTTTTTGCTACTGATGATCATTCTGCTGGGCATGGCCGTCCCGGCCCAGGAAAGCCGGCGCTGGGGGCCGAACCTTCTGGGGAACCTGAAGTTCGACCTGCTCATGGCGGAGAAGAACCTCTTCGAGGCGCGCTTCATCCTGCGCCTCAAGGGCGAGATCGAGCTCACGGCCGCGCAGGTGCAGAAGATCGAGAACCTAATGCTGGCCAACGAGGAGAACGCCATCCGCCGCGGCTCCGACATCAAGGTCCTGGAGCTCAAGTTCGCCTCGCTGCTCAAGGGTAACCGCATCGACCGGCGCCAGATGGAGAAGCTGGCCCGCGACATCGGCGGCAAGAGCGTGGATCTGAAGGTCGACTACCTCAACTACCTGCTCGACGTGCGCGACACGCTGACCAGCGAGCAGGTCCAGAAGCTCGAGAAAATCAAGGAGACGTTCCGCTCCGCCATGCGCAAACACATGGAAAAAAAGGGGCGCCTCTTCCCGCCCCGCTTCGAGGACGACGACCCCGGCGGCATGGAGGAAGAGCCGCCCCTCGACTGAGTCTCGCTGTTTGTCCCCCGGCAGGGGTGGGACAGTTCCCGGTTCTTCCCGCCTCGCCCCTGCCGACCTTCTTTTCATACCCTCCCGGCCGCGGCCCGCGGGCCGCGGCTTTTTTTGGCCGTCAGGGGGACCGGTCCTCAGGACGAGGACGGGTCCTTGATCTTTTCGCGGCTCTGCACCTCGAAGAAGCGGTATTTCCCGTAGTCCTGATGCAGGCGGTAGAATTCGACCTCGCGCCGCGCCTGCTCCACCTTCGGGATCTCGACAATGGTCGAGGCGCTGGCCGGCTTCTTGCCCTCGCCGCTGGCGAAGGGGATTTCCGCCTTCTGGGTGGTCACGGTCTTCTCGAAGACGTAGGCTTCGCGGAACATGGTCATGGAAGGGAAGCGCAGCCCTTCGTGCTCCACCAGGTAGAGGTGCGTCACCTCGAGGAGCAGGCGCGCCAGCAGGTTCTGCGCCGCTTTCTCGAGCTCCTCCACCCCGGCTACCCCGCTGGGGTTGATCTCGATTTTCAGCACCGAGCCGTCCTCCTCATCGATCCAGACCTTTCCCTGGGCGATGCCGCCGCCCCCCGCCAGGCGCGGGAGAACCTCGACAATCGTGCAGCGCCGCCGCTTCACCCGGTCGCGCCCGAGCAGCCGGTAGGAATACGTCGGCCGGTTCTCCACGGCCAGGAGCGTTACCGGCAGGAAGACGGAGTAGCGCGAGGCGAAGCGCGTCTCCAGTTTGGAGACCTCCTTGTCGACCTTGCGGGCGCCGTCGCGGATCAGGCGGCGCCGCTCATTGATCTCGCCGCCGGCGCCGGTGATTTGGTAGTCGTATTGCCAACTTCTCTCGGTCGTCTGCACGATCTGCTTCACGGGATTGCGTTCCAGGTACCGCTCCTTGACGTCTTCCAGGCAGTAGAAGCGGAAGGCCCCCTCCTTTAATCGCCGGCAGTAGTCAGCGGCCAGGTCCAGCACCCCCGCCAGCTCGGCGGATATGGGCGGCGCCGGCGGCAGCGCCTGCAGCGCGGGAGAGGGAGGCGCCTGGGTGAGGACCTCGATCTCCTTCTGGGCCTGGGCGCGGCGCTTTGTCAGGCGATCCTCCACCTCGACCTTGACCACGTAGCGGCCTGATGCGGGGAACTTCAATGCCAGCTCCACGTCCACGGCCGCTTCGGCGGGATGGATCTCGCTGCTCGAGGTCAGGGGCTCCCTGCCCTGCGCCTCGGCCCGGATGGCGATCCGCAGCTGGCCGCGCAGCCCCGCGTCCCCGTAAGTCCTTTGGAAATCGGCGAGCGACACCTTGAGAATTCCGTCCCGCCACTCCAGCCCGCGCACCTTCAGCGGGAACAGGTCGCCCAGGACCAACTTGCGGGAATAGACGGCCTTCAGGTCGGGGCTGCGCATCTCGATGCGCAGCTCGCGCCGGCGATCCGGCCCCTCGACGGGCTGGTAGGTGAGGACATAGTAGATATCCTCGCTGGCGGCCGCCCGCTCCATGGCCTCGCCCAGCCGCTTCGTGCTGCTCACCTGGCCCCCGGTGTCGGCGCTGATCTGGCGAAAGGCGCTCTCCCAGGAGGAGAAGACCGGCTGCCACTGCAGGTGCTCGTTGGCGAGGGATTCCTTGGCCGCGTCGCAGAGGAAGAGGTGGAAGGTGGCATTGGCGCCGACGAACTGGGAGCGCAGGTCGCGGACATAGCCCGTCATGTCGTTATCGAGCTGGACCTGGCGCTCGATCTCGTCCATCATGCGGCGGAGCTCGTTGGCGGTGTTCTGCATCATCGGCGTTTCGCGGAAGAGGCGGCCATCACGATTGATGAGCGGCAGGCGCTCGTTCTGCATGAAGACCAGCGCCCACTTTTCCGCCTCCACCGCCTTGAGGGCGCCGGCCAGGCCGTCCAGCCAGCTCCGGTACCCCTTGAGCCGCACCAGGCGGTATTCGTTGATGACCGCCTTGAAGTGCTGCGTGAACTGGTCCATGTAGTCCTTTTCCAGGTCGGCCTTGAGGCCCGGAGGCAGGGGACCCGTCCCATCGGTGCTCGGATGCTGCGCCTTTTCGCCGAAGGGATTGAAGCCGAGGTCGTCGTAGATCTTGGCCGCCAGGGCCTCGAGTTCCTTCACCAGGCGATTCTTCTCCGCCTTCCTATGCCTCTGGCCCTCGGCCATCGCGGCGAAGAACGCCTTGATCTTCTCCCCATCCTTCTCCGGGGAGGAGACCTCGATCGTCCGCGTGCCGTCGCTCAGGACGACGCGGTCGCCGGCGCGATAGACGTGGCACAGGAAGTGCTCCCAGGCCTTGGGCCACTCGCGGCTCTCCTCGTCCAGCCACAGCAGGAAGACGAACAGGCGCCCCCGGGCGCTGGGCGCCGCGGCGGCTCCCACCGGGACCTCGGGACTGGCCAGGGAGCGGCGCAACTCCTGGCAATGGGCGATCGCCATGCTCTTTCCGTCCTCGAACAGGGCGAAATCCTCCGCCTTCAGACCCGGCACCAGCCGGTCGCCCTTGAAGACCCGCGCCAGGATCTCCTGGTAGACCACCTCGACGCGCTCATGGACCTTTTCCTGGCTGGAAAGGACCAGCGAACCGATCGCAGCCAGGAGGAGCGACAATATGACGGATAAGCTAACGCACGTGCGCCGTTCCATGCTATGCCTCTTTTTCCAGGCGCGGCATAGGAAAAAACGTGGCCGGCGCCGAAAGAACGTGATCGTTTTTGTCAAACCCGGGTTTTGTTCGCATGGAATCCTCCTCCTCATACGCAAAGCATAATGGATGCCAAAAAAAAACAAGTTTTATGTTCTGGATCCAGGACATTTTGCCGGCATAATGACCTGTTTCCTCTTTTGGCTCCTCTCAAAAAAATTGTGCCGTGGTGGACTTATTTGGCGTGCGATCAGGTAGGACTAAAGCACCAAGTTCCAATGACCAAAACAAAGGCAATTTAAAGGAAAAAGTGTAGGGCCCTTCGCTAGGTTCCAAAAAATATCGTTGCTTGCTGTTCCTGACACTATCAATTTTTTTGGTGCCTGGAATTTTTAACATCCCTCTTCAAATGCCCTACTTGGAGATGAAGCGCTTGAAACGGAGCAGCGAGAGGGAGACCAGAGCGAGCGAGATGGCGGCCAGGGCCATCAGGTCCTTCCAGAAATAGGCGATGCCGTTGCCCTTGAGGAAAATCTCGCGGATGATCCGGACCAGGTAGCGCAGGGGATTGATGTCGGCCAGCAGGCGCAGCACGGGCGGGATGTTCTCCACTGGGGTCAGGAATCCCGACATCAGAAGGAAAAGCACCAGCGAGAACCAGGAGAAGAACATGGCCTGCTGCGATGTCGAGGAGAGGACCGAGATCAGCAGGGCATAGGACAGGATGGCCGCCAGGTAGACCAGGCAGGCCAGGAACAGGTAGAAAATGCTGCCGCGGAAGGGGATGCGGAACCAGAGAACCACCACCAGCAGGCCGATGAGCATGTCGATCATGCCGATCAGAGCCGTGGGCAGCGCCTTGCCCACGTAGATCTCCAGCGGGCTCAGCCGCGAGATCAGCAAGGTGTCCATGGTCTGCTGCTCCTTCTCGCGGACCAGAGAGGCCGAGGTCAGGAACATGGTGATGATCGTCAGGAGGATGGCCACGATCCCCGGTCCCATGTAATTGATGCTGCGCAGTTGGGGGTTGAAGCGGAAAGTGGCCCGGGCCGTGAGCGGCAGGCCCCGGCCCAGTTTCTTCATGTCGTCGAGGATGTAGTCGCGGACGACGCCGTTGAAGTAGCCGGCGGCGATCATCGAGGTGTTGGAGTCGACGCCGTCCATGAGGATCTGCACCTCCGGGTAGTGCAGCGGGGCGCGCGGGCGCTCCGCGGCGTCGCGGAAGACCAGCACGGCCTTCACCTCACCCTTCTTCAGCAGGTGGAGGTAATCCTCGCTGCGGCCGCTCTCGTAGCGCACGTCGAAGAGCGGCGACTGGCGGACGCGCTGGATGATGCGGGCGGCCGTTCGCCCCCGGGAGAGGTCGACGACGCCCACCGGCACGTGGCGGACGTCGCTGGAGATGACGTATCCCAGGACGATGATCTGGATGACCGGGCCGACGAACATCAACACCAGCAGCTCCTTCTGGCGGACGATCTCGATCAGCTCCTTCTTGATCAAGTAGAACAGCTTCATTGCGCCGCCTTCCGCTGTCGGTTGAACTTGCGGCTGGCCACGGCCAGCAGCAGCAGGCTGAGCCCGATCAGCATGCCGCCCTCGAAAAGGAAGTGGCGCAGCTCCGCCCCCTTGAGGACCACGCCGCGGATGATGCGCAGGAAGTAGGTGGCGGGGATGACGTAGGAGATCGCCCGCAGGACCGGGGCCAGGGAGTCCAGGGGGAAGATGAATCCCGAGAGCAGGATCGACGGCAGCAGGGTCGACAGCATCGTGGCCAGCATGGCCACGCGCTGCGTCGGCGCCGACGTCGAGATCAGGATGCCCAGGGAGAGCCCGGAGACAATGTACAGCAGGGCGAAGACCAGCAGCACCAGGAGGCTGCCGCGCAGCGGGATGCCGAACCAGAAGCGGGCAAACAACAGGATGAAGGCGCCGTCGAGCAGGGCCACGAGGATGTAGGGGATGGTCTTGCCGACAACGATCTCCCGCGAGCGCAGCGGTGAAATGAACAGCAGGGCGATCGATCCCGTCTCTCTCTCGCGGGCCACGCTCAGCGAGGTGAGCATGGCCGAGATCATCAGCAGGATGACGGCCACCAGGCCGGGGATGAAGAAGAACTGGCTGCGGGCCTCGGGATTGAAATGGACCTTGGTGCCGATGCGCAGGACCTGCCCGGCGCCGGTCATGGCGGCGATGAAATCCATGAGCACGCGCTCGCCGTACTGGTAGACCAGATTGGCGACGTTGACGTCGCTGCCGTCGATGACCAGGCCGATTTCGCTCCGTCCCGTCGCCGACAGGCGGCGGGCGAAATCGGCGGGGATGACGATGATCTCCCTGACGCGCCCGCGGCGCAGCAGGTCCTCGGCCTGGGCCAGGGAGAGAGCGCCGCGGCCATCCTCGGAGCGCATCCGGACGACGAAGAACGGGCTGGCGGCGAACGCCCGCCCCAGCTGACGCGAAAGGCGGCCCTGGGACAGGTCGACGAGCGCGGCGTCGACGCGGTTCAGATCGTAGGAGATCGAGTAGCCGAGGATGAAGATCATGATCAGCGGGATGGCGAAGACTATGGTCAGGCTGCGCGGATCGCGCAGGATGTGCAGGAACTCCTTGACGATGATCGCTTTAATCCTGCCCATGGTCGCGAATGGCGGCCTGGAAGAGATCCTCGATGGTCGCCTGTTTTCGGATGCGCAGCAGCTCGCCGGGCTCGCCCTCGGCGACGATGACGCCGTTGTGGATGATGAGGATGCGATCGCAATATTCCGCCTCGTCCAGGTTGTGGGTGGAGACCAGGAGCGTCTTGCCCCCGGTCTTCAGGCCGTAGATCTCGCCCCAGAAGCGGCGGCGCGCCTCGGGATCCACGCCCGAGGTCGGCTCGTCCAGCAGGATGATCTCCGGACCGGGCAGGAGGCAGACGAACAGGGCCACCTTCTGGCGGATGCCGGGCGGGATGTCCTGGACCTTCTGCCTCAGGATGACCGGGGACACCTCCTCCTGCAGGCGCGCCGCCTGCCGGCGCACCTGCGCCGGCGCCAGCCCGGAGATGCCGCCGAAGAACTCGATGTTCTCCAGGGCGGTCAGCAGGGGGTACAGGGAGAACTTCTGCGACATGTATCCCAGTTTGCGCTTGATCGCCGCCGGGTGCTCCCGGCTGTCCAGCCCGTCGATCCAGACCGTCCCCGATGTGATCTTCAGCAGCCCGGTGATCATCTTGATGGTCGTCGTCTTGCCGGCGCCGTTGGGCCCGAGGAAGCCGACGATCTCCTCCCTTCCCACGTCGAAGGAGATGTCCCGGACGGCCGGAAAGCGGCCGAAGTTCTTGCTCAGGGAGCGCACGGCGATGGCCGGCGGCGGGCCGCTCATGGGTGCCTCTCGTAGTAGATGTACATGTCCTCCAGGGTGGGCTTCTCCTCCACCATCTCCCGGTGCGGGATGCGCAGGCCGAGGTTGGCAGGGCCGTCCTGCAGGTAGTGGATGTGCCTGCCGCGCATGTGGGTCCGCCCGGCCAGCTCGGGATCGGCGGCGATCCCGCGCATGACCTCGAAGACGTTCCCCCGCGGCAGGATGCGGAAGAGACGGGCCGGGAAGGCTTCGCGCAGGCGGGCGATCGAGTCCTGGCGCAGCACGCGGCCGTCCTTGACCATGACGATGTTGTCCCCCTTCTCGGCTTCGTCGAGGTAGGGGGTCGACATGACGATGGTCCGGCCCTCCCGCTTCAGCTCCTCGATGATGGCGAAGAACTCGATGCGCGAGAGGGGATCGACGCCGGTGGTCGGTTCGTCCAGGATGATCAGCTCCGGCGAGGAGAGGAGGATGGTGGAAAGGGCCAGCTTCTGCTTCATGCCTCCGGAGAGGGCGCCGGCGCGGCGGCGGCGGAAGGGCTCCATCCCCGTCCGCTCCAGCAGCCGTTTCTTCAAGTCCTCGCGGCGCCGGGCCGGGACCCGCTGCACGGCGGCGAAGAAGTCGAGGTTCTCCTCGACGCTCAGGTCGGTGTAGAGGGAGAAGCGCTCGGGCATGTAGCCGCAGACGGACGTGATGAGCGAATAATCGCCGCCGATATCCTTGCCGTTCAGCAGGATGGCGCCGGAGTCCTTCTTGACCAGGCCGACCAGCATCTTGAACAGGGTCGACTTTCCGGCCCCGTCGGCGCCGGTGAGGATGGTGATGGCCGACCGCTGGATATGCAGGGAGACGTCGTCCACGGCGCGGATGCCGGCGAACGACTTGGAAACGCGCTCCAGGCGGACCATCGCCCCGCCTAGCCGCCGAAGACGACCGTGACCGGCATGCCCACCTTGAAGACCTCGAAGTCGCCCTCGATGCGCACCTTCACCTGGTAGAGCAGAGCCCGGCGCTCCTTCTCGGCGACGACGTACTTGGGCGAGAACTCGGCCTTGCGGCCGAAGGCGGCGATGCGCCCGGTGAAGGATCGCCCTTCCAGGCCGTCGACGATGATGCGCGCCGGTTGGCCGAGCTTCAGGGCGGCGATCTCCCGCTCCTCGATGAACACGTCGATGAACAGGCTGGAAAGGTCCAGGATGTCGGCCAGGACGACGCCGGGCAGGACGGTCTCTCCCGCGGAGACGAAGGTCTCCAGAACCACCCCGGAGACCGGGGCCTTCAGCAGCAGGTCGCGTTCGGCCAGCTCCAGGGCCTGGCGCTGGTTGGCGATGCGCTCGCCCTGGATCTGCAGCGCTTCCAGCGAGCGGTCCAGTTCGAAGAGGGACGTCTGGGCATCCTGCAGCTGCAGACGCGCCTTCTCCAGCTGCTCCCCCGAGATCGAACGGCTCTGCTGCAGGCGCTCGAAGCGCTGGGCCTGCTTTTGCCAGTACTCGAGGTTGGCCGCCAGCAGGCTGCGCTTGCGCAGCGCCCGCTCCCGGCTGTTGGCCAGGTCCTTCTCGGCCAGGTCCAGGGCCGCCAGTCCGTTGCGCACTTTGTCGCGGTTGATCTCGGCGATCAGCTCGCCCCGCTGCACGGCCTGGCCCTCCCCCACCCGCAGGCTCTCCAGGGTCCCGCCTGCCAGGGCCTTGACGTTGGCGATGTCGCCGTCGACCACTCCCGGGGCGCGGATCTCGCGGTCCTTTTTCCCGCAGGCGGCCAGCAGGCACAGCATGGAGACAAGCAGCGCCGTTCGTTTCATTGTTCCTCCTCGCATCGTCCGACCAGCGTGTCGATGGCGGCCCGGATCATGTCGATTTGCGCCAGAGCTTCGCCGCGGTTGGAAAGGTACCGTTCCTGGCAGCACATGGCCGCCAGCAGGTGGATATGGTCGATCTGTTTCTCCTCGTAGAGCTGCTCCTTCAACCGGACCTCCTCGGCGGCGTTCGCCGCCAGGCCGTCCAGTAGGGCGAGCTTTTTCCCGGCGCTCTCCAGCTGCAGGTACAGCTGGCGCAGGTGCGCCTCGCTCTCGCGGACGAAGTCGGCGCGCCGGTTCTCCAGCTTGCGCGCCGCCATGCCGGCCAGCTCCAGGTCGCGCCCCCTCTGGTTCCAGTGGAACACGGGCAGGGAGATGCTCAGCCCCCCCTGGACATACAGGGTCCATTCGTTCAGGAAGAAATTCTGACCCGGACGGCCGTAGTGGATCTCGGCGAAGGCGCCGACCTGCGGCAGGTAGGCCGCCGCGGCCGCCTTCCTCTGTAAGCGCAGGAGGCGCGCCCTCTCCTCCAGCGAGAGCAGCAGCGGATGGCCGGAGAGAAAGCGCTCCCAGGCCGCGACGAAGGGCTCCTGGGCCGGGGCCGGCTGGTGTTCGACCTCCCGGGGATCGTAGCCGCAAAGGCTTTGGAAAAGAACGGCCTCGGCGGCGATCAGCTGCTCCAGGTCCTGCAGGCTCAGGCGGACCTCGTCGGCCCCGCCCCGCGCCTCCAGCAGGTCCGAGCGCCTGACCAGCTCCTCGGCGTAGAGGTTTTCCACCTTTTTAAGGTGCAGCTCCAGGCCGGAGAGAAGAAAGGCCAGGGCGTCCCGCTTGCTGCGGAAAAGGACGTAGTTGAAATAGGAGGACTTGACCTGGCCGGCCAGCTCGATTTTCTTCAGGCGCGTCAGGTGTTTCTCGGCGGCCTGGCGGGCGGCCTCCATTTTCACCGCGCCCTCCAGCAGGCCACCGCTGTAGAGCGGCTGGACCAGAGCCATCTTGAGGTCAATGGCGTCGCTGGGCGCCGCGAGGATGACCGTACCCGGCGGCAGGGACGGCCCCAGGTCGAAGGGGAAATCCGAGGCCTTGACCTGCACATTGTCCGAGGAGTAGCGGTAGGTGCCGGCGAAATGGACCGCGAAATATTTCCGGCGCAGGGCCGTCTGTTCGGCGACGGACGCGGCCTGCTCCTCGAGCCGCTGGCTGTCCAGCCCGCGGCTGATGGCCCAGGCACCCGCCACGGCCTGGGAGAGGGTTACCTTGGCCGGAAGCGCGGCGGCGAGAGCCAGCAGGATAATGAAAACTTTTTTTTTCATTTCAGCATCCCCTGTTTGAGAATACGGACCACGCTCTGGATGCGGGCGCGGCAGAACGCTTCGTCATTCTGGACCTTGAGGCCCGAGATCGCCTCGACCAGCGGCCTGGCGAGGAAGGAAAAAATGGACAGCGAGACCACGTTCAGCATGAAATGCAGGGGGTCTCCCTCGGAGATGAGCCCCTGGCGATGCCATGAACGGATCATGTCCTGGAACCGCTGGGGCCTGAAGTCGGTGTTGGCGCGGAGAATGTCCGTCATCGCCGCCGCGATGTTCTCCGGGCGGTGCACGAGATCGAAAACGAGGATGCGCGGCAGGTCGAGATTGCGGGCCAAAAAGCGGACGTAAATTTCCGGGAATTTCTCCATGAACTCCGCGGGCGTCAGCTGTTCATGGACGATCCCGGCGATCTCGGCGAAGATCTCGCCCAGCGCCCGGCTCAGGACGGCCCGGTACAGCTTCTCCTTGCTGGAGAAGTAGTAGAAAAGCATGGCCTTGTTGCAGCCCGCGGCGCGGGCGATGCTCTCCACGCGGGCCCCGGCGAAGCCGCGGGCGGCGAACTCCCGCCGTGCCGCTCCCAGGATCGCGTCCTTGCTGGAGCGGACCTGCCTAGCCATTTGACCAACCGATTGGTTTAACCATATGGTTAATATAGTATGGATTTCCGCCCCTGTCAACATCTTTTTACCGGGTCGCGCTCTTCTTCCGTGCTATAATGGCTTGCGATGCGCATCCGATCCCTGCCGCTATTGCTCCTCTGGCTGGCCGCCTGTCCCCTGGCCCAGCGCGCCGGGGGCTGGGAGTGGCAGTTCGCCGCCGGTCCCTGGACGCTGGCGCCGCTGACCTCCCCGGTCGAGCGGCTGGCGGAGCGCATCGTCGCCGACGAGGCGCGGCGGCTTCTGGCCCCGCTCCTTTCCGATTTCACGGTCATCGCCTACGAGCCGGGCGTCGAGATGGATTCGCGTGGCTTTTTCATCAGCGCCGGGTGCTGGCGCCTCCTTGGGGACGGCCCTTTCGCCCTGGGGGCTTCGCTCAGCTACCTCGGCTTCACCCTGCCCTTCTCCCTGGAGGACGAGCGCGTTATCACCCTGCAGGACATTCCCCTGGCCCGCATCCGGACCCGTGGCCGGGGGGAGATCGACCTGCGCACCTTCATGCTGACGGCCCAGGGCCGCTGGCGGGCATTCCGCTCCGGCCGCTTCGCGCTGCACGCAGGTCTGGGCCTGTCCATCCTGCGCCTCGAAGGAAGACTGGCACTGCCCCTGACCGCCAGCGTGCAGACATTCCTGGGCACGATCGAGCTCGAAAAGACCGAGGAGGCGACGCTGGCCGAGCTCAGGAGGGATGGTGCCGACGTTCCCTCCTGGAGCCTGGCGCCCTCGCTGTCTGCGGCACTGTTCTACCGCCTGTCACGCGGCAGCCGATTCTTCCTCGAGATCGGCCTGTCGCAGGGAACGTTCCTGGCTGCAGGACTCTCCCTGGGGCGCTGAGGATCCTTCCCCGGCTAAAACTTGATCCCCAGCAGGAACGACAGGGCGGTGGGCTTGGCGTAGGCGCCGGGATCGGGCTCCTTGATCAGGTTGGAGAGGCCGAGGCGGTAGCGCATCTCCAGGAGCAGGTCCATGGAGCCGGCCTGCATCTCGACGCCGCCGCCGAAGCAGAGGCCGTAGTACAGGCGGTTGACGTCGTCGCTGATGTCCTCCTCGGTGGTGGTGCCGTCGGGTGCCGTGATGACGACCTTCTGGTTCAGGAGATACCCGACCTCGCCGCCGGCCAGGATGTAGGGGGTCGTCCCGGCCAGGAAGCGGACCTTCAGCAGCACCGGCAGGGTGAGGGCGGCGCCGCTGAACGTGATCTTGCCCTGGATGGCGGGATCGGCCGATTTCAGCACCATCCCTCCCGGGCTATAGAGAAGATCCATTTCGAAAGCGAGCATGCCGCCGCTCTCGAAGCCCAATCCGCCCATGAAATCCATCTTGGACGTCTTGACCAGCTCGGGGGGCAGCGCCTCGGAAAAAGTCATGTTGCCCATGGAGAGACCGGCCAGCAGCTTGACGCCGCCGCCGGCGAACGTCTTGGCCGGGCGCGGCCTCGGGGCCCGCACTTCCCGATCGGGAGCGGGCCTGGGGGTTTCCACGGCCTTCTCCTCGGCACCCAGCAGCTCGACCACGCTGTTGTGGATGTAGCCTTCTACCGCCTTGCCCTGCGGATCGTTGGCCGTGACCCGGTACCAGGGCCCCTCGTGGCCGGACGCCTCCAGCAGCGTCCCTGAGCCCACCTTGGCGATGACCGCCGCGGCGGCATCGGGCCCGGAGCGGACATTGGCCGTCCGCACCTTCACTTTGAGTATCGTCGTCTCCCTGGCCAGAAGCGTCCCTCCGAGGACGATCAGCGCCATCAGGACAAATTGAAAACTCCGTTTCATGTCCCCTCCTTAACTCAAGGCGGATGGTATCTGGAGTCGCCGCCTCCGGACCTTTGGCTCGGGGGCGACGATGCGCGGCAATGGCCTAAAAGCGGAAACCCAGGTTGGCGCCGATCAGCATGCCGTCGAACAGGCTGTCAAATACCGTGATCAGGTAGAAGGTCAGTTTCACGCCCTTGGAAACGAGCCCGGCGTTCAGCTTCAGGGCGAAGTCGGTGGAGTAGCTCCCGCCGCCCGAGATGGCAATGGGCTTGACCACGCCGCCGCCGACGAAGAAACCGCCCGGAGTGAAGTTCACCATGGCGCCCGGGTAGAGCAGCAGCGTATCGAATTCGAACTTGATGCTGTAGAGCGTGATCTCGGGGCTGATCATCAGGACATCCCCGACCTGGATGTCAAGCTCGGCTCCCACGCCGGGATAGAAATAATCGAACGAGAAAGAATCGTCGGTCATGGCGCCGAAGTTCAGGCCGAAGCTCATCTGGGTGCCCGCGGCATACACGCCGGAGACCAGCAGCAGGCCGCAAAGAAGAACAACCGCTTTTTTCATGGTCCCTCCTTTTTCAGACATTGTTGACGATTGAAAATAAAAATGCAAGGGGTCGGGGGGGAAAAAAATGCAGGCCCCGGCGCCAACCTCAGTTGTCGAGCCGCTCCAGCAAAAGTTTCAGGATGAAGC
>JAFGST010000150.1 GCA_016934475.1 Candidatus Aminicenantota bacterium
CTGTTCGGGCACGAGAAGGGGGCGTTCTCCGGCGCCCATGCCACAAAGAAGGGATTGCTGGAGATCGCCGAAAGCGGGACCGTGCTCCTGGACGAGATCGGCGAGATGGGCTTCCACCTGCAGGCCAAGCTGCTGGGCGTGTTGGACGAGATGCAGATCCGCCGCATCGGCGGCGTCATCTCCCACCCGCTGCAGACGCGCATCATGGCGGCGACCAACGTCCCGCTCGACCAGAAGATCCAAGCCAAGGAATTCCGCGAGGACCTCTACTATCGCCTGAACGTCATCCGCATCCACCTGCCGCCCCTCCGTGACCGCAAGGAGGACATCCCGCGCCTGGCGGAGACGTTCCTCCGCGAGCTGGCTCCGCAGAAGAAGCTGCTCATCAGCCAACGCGACCTGGACAGGATGCTCGCCTACGACTGGCCGGGAAACGTGCGCGAACTGCGCAACGTCATGGAGATGGCCGTCATCCACTCCCAGAGGGGCAACGAGTTGCATCTCCCCCTCCTGATGAGCGGGGAGAAAGAGCCGCCATCGGTGCCCCTGGAGAGTCCCCGGGATATTCTCACCCTCGAAGAGCTGCAGCGGCGTTACAGCGTGGAAGTGCTTAAGAAGATGAACAACAACCTGACGCGCACGGCCAAGGCCTTGGGCATATCCCTGAATACGCTGAAAAAGAAGCTTTCCAAGCCGAAATGACGGCGGGCGGCATTTCCTGAGGGGGAGTCAGGAATTGCCAGGCAAAAAGTGACACCCGGAGAGGGCAGCCAGGCCTACATGCGCCTGTGGAAGGCGTTTCAGGCGGAGGGTGGCCTGGCACGAGGATTGCTTTCATTCTATCGTGGGCAAAGCGGTAAGCACTATCAAGAACGTATTGATCGTCGATGACGAGAAACTATTTCTGAAGAGCGTGACCGACGGGCTGAAACCCTTCGAGAAGAAGAACAAATTCCGCACCCTGACGGCAGCCAACGGCAGGGAGGCTCTGCAGATCCTCGAATCCCAAGAGGTCACGCTGCTGATCACCGACCTGCGCATGCCGGAAATGGACGGCATCAGCCTGATTTCCCGGGTGCACAACGATTATCCCTCCGTCCCGGTCATCGTCATGACCGCCTTCGGCTCGCCGGAGATCGAAAGGCAAGTCAAAGAGCTGGGCATCCTGCACTATCTGGAGAAGCCGATCGGCTTCGACGAGTTCCGCGACCACATCCTCAACGAGCTCAGCCAGAAGAAGAAGGGGCGCATCGAAGGGGTCACCCTGGCCTCGTTCCTGCAGCTGCTCTGGATGGAGAAGGCCACCTGCACGCTGACCGTCAAGAGCCCCAGCGATACGGGAATCCTGACCATCCGCAACGGCGAGCTGATCAACGCCGAGATCGACGAAGAGCAGGGCATCGAGGCCGCCCTGAGCATCCTGGCCTGGCCCGACACCAGCATCGAGATGGAGGACACCATCAATTCCAACAACCTGGCATTCCTGATGAGCATTGAGGAGCTGCTCCTGGAAAGCTTTCGCCGCCAGGACGAGGAAAACAACGCGCCGTCCATCGAATACGAGGACTTCGAGGCCAAGAGCTCCATCGATTCCCTGGATGACGGCGGCCGCGCGCAGACCCCGGCGCGGGGCAAGGCCAAGGAAGGCGAAAAGAGAACGAAAATAGAAGCAAAGGAGGAACGCATGAACGTTCAAAAACTGAAGCAATCGATCGAAACCTTGAAGGAGAACCTGGGCGGGGGCCTGCTGGCGACCGACATCTTCGGCAGCGCCGATATGCAGTCCATCGCCGGCTTCAATTCCAACCCGGCCGCCTGCGCCCTTTTCGGCCAGATCATCCTTTCGACCAACCGGGCGCTGAAGGAATCGGGCTTTCCCATCCTGGGCCGGTACTGCCTCTTCGACCTGGTGGACGGGAAAATGGTGGTCCTGATCCCGATGGGCGACTACATCTGGGGCATGCTCATCGACGGCAAGCAGGCCCAGCTCGGCCTGTTGCTGAACATCGCCCTGCCCAAGGCCATCGCCGCCTTCGAAGACGCCATCACCAGCTGACCGGCGGCGAGCCAGCGGAGGAGAACATGGGACAGATACTAGCCAAGATATACAAGATCGTCGAGGACAGGGGCGGAGTACCGGCAAGGATCAAGTTCGCCAGCGTCATCGGCCTGCCCAAGAAGGATGCCGAGGAGATGAAGGACAAGCCCGAGGTGATCGAGAAGTTCAAGACCACGGCCGACGAAATCCTGGGTTGCGACATCGACGAGTTTCTGACGCAATAGCCTCATCGGGACCGGGCGCCCCGGGCCATGCCGGCGATGAGGATGGGCGGAGTTCTGCCGACGGCACGGCCCCGCGGCGTCCAAGCCATGGCGGGAATGACCGGCGGCGCTCCCGGAAACCGATGGCGATCGGGGCACAGTGATATGGATCCCAGGATCAAGAATCCACCAGCGGCCACTCGCACCGTGCTGGTGCACGAGAGCCCGAATCAGCTCGGCATGCGCATCGCCGCCGAGCTGCGGCGATTCTCCGGCAGCCATCGCCTCGAGGTGCTGACGACGAGCCGCATGGAGGCGGCGCTGCATGTCATTCGCAGCCGCTCCATCGCCATGGCCGTGATCGACGTGGGAAGGGAGAGCGGCGAAGCCGCCAGCCTGCTGCGCTCCCTCGGCAGGACATTCCCCTCCCTGCCGCTTTTCGTATTTAACGGCTTCATGATGCCGGGCATCGCCGAAAAAGCCAAGGAATACGATCATGTGCGCTACTGCGAGGACTCCGGCGAGCTGAATCGCTTCATCTCCCTGATCCTGGAGAGTTTGGCCCCGAAGAAACGGGGAATGATCGAGGGCATCCTGCTGACGAACTTTCTGCACTGGCTGAACAGCGAGAAGCTGAGCGGTTGGGTCATGGTCAGCAGCGGCGGCCGCCGTGGTTCCCTATCCATGAAAGACGGCCGCCTGGTCGCGGCCGACCTGGGAAACGCCTCGAGCTCCACCGCCTTGGCCGAGATGTCGGCCTGGGAGAAGGTCACCGTCGAGATCCATGAGGGAGCGTCTGAGAATGGCGCCGCCGGCGAAGCCACCCTCGCCGCCAGCGGGATCGCGGCGTCACCGCGGGTGGAGGACAGTCCGATCCCCGCCTCGGTACGCCCGGGAGGAAACATCGAGGAGCTGCGCCTGACGCGAATGGGAACGACAGTCGTCGTCCGCATCGACAAGCTCAAGATGGCCGCGGAGGTCATTCGCGACATGCTGCCCGACTCTTTGCAGTGCATGGATGTCTTCCTGTCCTCCGACGGAAGATCCCTGGCCGGCTGGAATTCCCATCCCCTGGCTTGCTCGGCCTTCGCCGTCATATCGAGCTCGCTGCAGCAGGCCCTGACGATGAGCGGCTTTCCGCGCTTGGGAAAGTACTATCTGCTGGACCTGATGAACGGGCAGGTCGTCATGATCGTGCTCTGCGGTGAGCTGCAGATGGGCATGCTGGTGGGGGGGAAGAAGGAGCACCTGGGCCTGCTGACCAACGTCGTGTTGGCCAAGGCCCTGAAATTCCTCAGCGAATCCTGCAGGATCGAGCATCCATCATAGGAGGAGCCATGGGAAAGACACTGGCGCGGATCTACCAAATCGTCGAAGAAAAGGGCGGCCTCCCGGGGCGCATGAAGCTCGCCCAGAAGACGGGCATCTCCCTGCAGCAGGCCGCGGCCATGCGCGACAGGGCCGAGCTCGTGAAGCGCTTCAAGAAGGCGGCCGGAGAAATCCTGGAGACCGACATCAATCATCTCCTCAGATAGGATCCTTTCTCCACTCGGGAAAATGGGATACTGGGACCGAAGGCCATGAGCCATCCGGACGGAGCCGGCGAGACCCCTGCCTCCGATTTTCCCCTGGTCGATCCCCTGGACAGTCAAATTCTCTTTCCCAAGACCTTCCACGCCGTCCGGCGTGGGAAAATCCTGTAGCCCGCCTCGCGACAAAACACGATCATCATTTTCTCGTGAACCAAATACCTTGCAATAGCGTTTACTAGGCATGAACAAGATCATGGCAGAAGAGACCGACAACAAGGTCACGCAGTTGCGCAAGGGGATCCTGGAGCTCGCGGTCATGTCCGCGCTCTACCGCGACCGCCACTACGGCTATTCGCTGGTCCGCGGCCTGGCCGGTTCGGACGCGGCGGCAATCAAGGAGGGCACGATCTATCCCATCCTCGCCCGCCTCTCGCGCGAGGGGCTGGTGCGTTCCGAGTGGATCGAGTCGAGCCAGGGACCGCCGCGGAAGTACTACGAGCTGACCGCCGCCGGCCGCGAGGCCTGCGAGGAGCTGCAGGCCGAGTTCGGCCGCCTGGTGCGGCTGGTGCATGGCGCCGGCGGGGCCACCGGGGCGCCGGAGGCCCCGGTCAAGGGGAAAAAAATCGCGATCAGGAGGAAGAAAGATGAATAGCCATTTCCCGCCGGCGGCGGAGAAGATCGTCGCCGATTACCTGGAAAAGCTGCAGGGCCGCCTCAAGGGCATGGCCGAGCAGGACCGCCAGGAGATCCTGGCCGAGATCCGCTCGCACATTTTCGAATCGTTCCGCGCCGACGGCGAGGGCGACGAGATCGACCGCGCCCTGCGGGCGCTGAAAAACCTGGGCGAGCCGGCCGACGTGGTGTCCAGCCGCGTGGCGGCGGGCGTCATCCGCCTGGGCCGGCAGAAAAAATCGCTGCTCTACATCCTGGCCGGCGCGCTGATCGTACTGTTCGCGGCGCCGCTGGGCATGGGCGGGCTGGGAGTGGCCGTCGGCCTGCTGGCGGCGCTGGCCGGCCTGCTCGTCGCCTACTTCGCCATGGCGGTGGCCTTCGTGCTCAGCGGCTTCATCGGCGCCCTCGTCGGCCTGCTGACCATCATCTCGCCCGACTTGCTCCTGGAGATCAACCGCTGGGCGGGGGAGAGCGTGTTCCACTTCGGGCCCTTCCAGGGTCAACCCCAGGTCGCCGGAATCCTGGCCCTGATCCTGTCGCTGATGCTGGCGGCGCTGGGGCTGCTCATGCTCTGGTCCGGCAAGCACATCTGGAGCGGCCTGCGCTTCCTTTTTCACCTGGTCACGGAGAAGATTCGCTCGCTCTTCGTCCGCGGCGGCCGGGCTTCGACGAGTTCGTAGCCCGGAGCGGGCCTACTCCCCCATCAGCTGCACGGCGATGCGCCGCTGCCGGGGCTTGTTGTCGAACTCGAGAAAGACGATCTGCTGCCAGGTGCCGAGGAGCAGCCGGCGGTCGGCGAAGGGCACGGCCAGGGATGGCCCGAGCAGGGTGGCGCGCAAGTGCGAGTGGCCGTTGCCGTCGTGCCAGGTTTGGTCGTGGCGGTAGGGGCCCTTCCTGGGGATAAGAGCCTCCAGCAACCGCGGCAGGTCCTGCAACAGCCCCGGTTCGTACTCGATGGTCGACAGGGCCCCGGTCGATCCGGATACGAACAGCAGCGCCCGGCCGTCGTTCATGGCGGAGGCGGCGACGATCTCCCGCACCCGCGCGGTGAGGTCGACGATCTCCTCCTTGCCGCTGGTCCGCACGTCGATGAAGGATAGGGTGATCATAGCCCCATTATATCCCGCCGCGATTCCCCGGCCAAGCGGGGAAAGGATGGCCGCATCGTGCCATCAGCGCGACGCGTCCCTCTTCCGGATCAGGTCGGCCGCCCTGCGCCTCAGCTGCACGTATAGGAAGGCGAACAAGATGCCCAAGAGCATCACGATCAGCCGCTTGTCCGCATGGCGGCCGGGCAATTCCGTCCCGTACAGCCAGGCCAGGGCCAGGGCCAGGAACGACGCCGGCAGGAAGAGGCCCGGCTGGATCTTGACCTTCTCGTAGAACATCAGCATCGCATTGCAGGCCAGGAACAGGATCAGGGTCTTGAGCAGCAGCGAAGGCCAGGCGCCGATGCCCAGGACAAAGCCCGCGAAGTAGCGCATGACGAAGTAGTGCATGTAGAGGAACATCAGCGAGTTCCGCCCGGACAGGGCGAAAAACTCGCTCAGCCTCCTGGAGAGGAAGGGGACGGGACGCCCGGAGATCCAGCGGCCGAATTCCAGGGCCATGACGATGACCAGTAGCCCCAGTAGGATGTAGGAGAGCGACATCCAGAACTTGCGCAGGGGAATCGCGGCGATGCCATGGCTGAGGGCAAAGGCGACGATCAGCACCGCCATCAGGACGCGCCGCTGGCCGCGCTTGCGCCCCAGGATGAATATTCCGAAGAGGAAGAACCCCAGCCAGGGGAAGAGGACGAAGCGATTGCCGAAGAGCATGGACAGGGGAAACTCGCCGCGGCTTCCCAGAACGGAGGCCGGAGCGAGTTGCTGGACCAGGAAGGGAATGGGGAACAGCCATCCGCAGGAACGGGGATCGGGGAAGAGCTTGCTGAGCGCAAAAACCAGGACGATGGCCAAGGCGATGAACTGCAGCAGGCCGAAAGCGATGCGCAGCCGGCCGCCGTGTATGACGGCGATCAGCGTGCTGCCGCCGAAGAACAGGATCAGGGGGAACAAGACGTGGTACAGGTCGAAGAGCCGGCTGCCCCGGGTCCTTTCGATCATCAGGATGGCGTTCATCCCCGAGCAGGCGAAGAACAGCGCGGCGGCGAAATTCCCGACGGGCAGGAGGCCGTGCGGGGCCAGGTGCGCGAGGATCATCAGCAGGCAGGCCGCTCCCTTGGCGACATCGATCTCGACCCGGCGTCCGGCGGCGGGGGCCATGATGGCTAGTACACGATGGCCACGACCACGCCGATGATGTGCTCCGGCCGCACCCGCTCGGGATCGGCGCGATCGGCATGGTCGCCGCGGGTTACGGCGAACCAGCCCTCCTCGTCGCTCCCGATCCTCACGATGCGGTGGACGAAGCGCAGATCGCCCTTCTGGAAGGAGATGATATCCCCCACGCGCA
>JAFGST010000151.1 GCA_016934475.1 Candidatus Aminicenantota bacterium
CCCCGGGAGCGGATCTCCCGCACCAGGTGCTGCAGATCCTCCAATGGCAGGAAGGGATGGAAGAAGAAGGCGGCCAGCCCATCGCGCACGATGCCCATGTTGTCCAGGTTGTCCAGCATGGCGGCCAGGTCGCGTTCGCGGTTGTTGAAAGAGATGTAGCCGAGGTTTTCGGGAACGACCTGCACGCCGAGCTCAGGCAGGTGAAAGGGGAAGGGAGCCAGGATCTGCGAGTCGGGGATATCGGCCATCATGGGCCGGTCAAAGAAGGTGTCGAAGAAGCCTCCGATGACGCGGTAGTCCTGTTGGCCGGCGGCGTAATGCGGAGTCTCCCAGGCAATGGGATACAGACCGCTGCGGCGGCATTCGGCGAGGCCCAGCTTGATTCTGCGCTGCAGCCAATCGGGAGTGGCGTGGGGGATGCGACCGCCGGCGATGACGTCCCAGAACTCATAGTCGTCCGTGGTGGCCCCGCGGTACTGGTGGCTGACGCCGTGCATGACCATGGCGGCCCCTTGCTCCACCGCGGTTCGCAGGGCCGCGACCAGCTCGGTCTTTTCCGAGAGGAACTCCTCTTCCTGCGCGGCGGGATCGCGGTAGACGGGCACCAGCGACACCTGGAAGGGAATGCCTTCCCCTGCCAGGTAATCGGCGATGCGGCGCAGAGCTGCCGGATCGCTCTGGGGATGGACGTCCTCGATGCGCAGCAGGACGCGGCGCAGCGGTTCGTGCTCCTTCCCGAGGATTTCGTGGAGCAACTCGCAGAAGATCAGCCAGCGCCCCCCCTCGCGGGCATAGGAGAAGGGCGAATCGGCGAAGGCCCAGAGGTTGGAGCCGTGGACGACATAGGGCAGGCGGCGCCCTTCGGAGTCTTCGGCCCAGGCCACGACGCGGCAGCCGCCCTTCCCCGGCCGCAGGAACTGCATCTCCCTGTCGTGCTTGGAGAAAATACGGCCTCCATAGGATATCCGCCAGTCGACTCCGGTGACCTCCGGGCCGGCCCGCAGGGGGAAGCGGCCCGGCACCTGATCGAGCAGCTCGTCCAGCTGCAGGTTGACCCAGACGATCGGCGCGCGGCGGGCGACGAGGGCCTCGAGCAGCTCGTTCGGCAAGGGCGTTCGCCCCTCTTCACAGAAAACGAACAGGAAATCGGCGGCCGCGGCCGCCCTGGGGGGGCATTCCCCGACGGTCTGAAGGCGGACTTCATCGAGGTCGAAGTGTCCCAGCAGCCCCTGCGTGTAGCGGGCGGAAAGAAAGGCGTCCGACTTCTCCCGCTCTCCGTCGTACAGAACCAGCACGCTTTGGGCCATCAGCAGCCGGGCGCACAGGAGGAGCCCGCCGACCGCCGCCAGCCCGGGGCGCCTCATGCTCTCCCCAGCTCACGCGCCAGGATGGCGGCGATTCTCTGGGCCGCCCGGCCGTCGCCGTAAGGGTGGGTCACCCGCGCCATGCGCCGATAGGCGGCGGCATCACGCAGCAGCTCCAGCGCGCGGCCCGCGATCGCCCGTCGTTCGCTACCGACCAGCTCCACGATCCCCGAGCGCACGCCCTCGGGCCTTTCGGTCACCCGGCGCATGACCAGCACCGGCTTGCCCAGAGAGGGAGCCTCCTCCTGGATCCCGCCCGAGTCGGTCAGGATGAGACGCGCGTGATCCATCAGGAAGACGAAGGGTTCGTAGGCCGGCGGCTCGATGATATGGATATTGGGCACTCCTACCAGCAGGGCCCGCACCGGCCCGCGGACACAGGGATTCAGGTGCAGCGGATAAATGATGCGCAGCCGCGGCTCGCGGCGGGCGATGTCACGCAGGGCCAGGCATACCTGCTGCAAGGGTCGGCCGAAGTTCTCGCGGCGGTGCCCGGTGACCAGGACAAGCGGCCCGGCGCCGCCGCCGATCTCGAGGCCGTGGCGGCTCCGGAAGTATTCCTGCCAACGCCGCCGCGCCTGCGGGTTCCGCAGCCGCCGCCGGATCATGCCCAGGGCGTCGACCACGGTGTTCCCGGTCACCCACACCCGCCCGGCGGGCGCGCCGGCCTTCAGCAGGTTGCGCCGTGCTCCCGCCGTGGGAGCGAAGTGAAAGTCGGCCAGCACCGAGATCAGCCGCCGGTTGGCCTCTTCCGGGAAGGGGAAGAGCATATCGAAGGTGCGCAGCCCGGCCTCGACGTGGGCCACCGGGACGCGCAGATGGAAGGCGGCGAGGGCCGCGGCGAAGGCCGAGGTTGTGTCACCCTGCACGACAACGACATCGGGCTTCTCCGCCTGGATGACGGGGCGCATGGCGGAGACGACCCGGGCAGCGACGTCCGAGAGTTCCTGCCTGGCCCGCATCAAGTCCAGGTCGATGTCGGGAACGATGGCAAAGGCCTCCAAGACCTGGTCGAGCAGATGACGGTGCTGGGCGGTGGCGCATACGCGAACGCGGAACCGGGAGTGGCCGCGGCGCAGGCGGTCGATGACCGGGGCCAGCTTGATGGCCTCCGGCCGCGTTCCCACGACCACCAGAACCCTGATCCGTCGCATCGCCATGTTTTCACCCTATTAAAAATAGAAGTTGATGCCCCCCGAGAAATAATCCCCGCTGTAGCGGTACTCGTCATTCTCGCTGTAGCGCATGTAGGTAACCGTTATATAGATTGGATCGCGCGGCGAGAAGTTCACGCTGGCCGAGTAAGCGAAGGTGCCGACGCTCTCCGAATTGCTCCCAAGATGGACCTGGGGCTGGAGCTCCAGCCGCCGGAGAAGCGCGACCTTCACTCCCACGTGTCCGATGTACAGGGTGATGCGCCGCAGCGGCTCGTCCGGGTACCAGAGGTTTGATTTTTCGTTCAGCAGGTACAGGCCCGCCTCGGCCGCCACGCCGCCGAAGAGCTTGTAGGCCAGGCCGATGTCGGCGCCGGTGGCGTTGTACCCGTTCGAGCCGAGCATCTGGAACAATGCCGCGTAGGCGTCGAGGCCCCGCCGTTGCAAGTAGTAGACCCCGGTGAACATGCTCAGGTTCGACTTGAAGCGGCGCGTCACCTCGTCCTCGCCCTCGATGTCGAAGGCGATGGACTGCTGGCGGAACTTGACGATCAGCGAGGAGGTGGGGGCCAGGGAGAGTCGAAAGCCGCCCCATGGAGCCAGGGAGAAGAGTCGGTAGCGACCGCCGAGGAACGTCTCGATGCCGAACTGGGGGAAGACTCGACCCCCCAGGGGGAGGGATGCCAGCGCCAGCAGCATGACGGCCAGCCGCTTCATTCGGACGCCTCCTTTTCCCCGGGATCGCCGGCGTCATAAACGAAGAAGTCGAGGCATTCGCGGCCGACGCGCTGCGTGCGCCGCAGGGTGAAATGGGTGGTGGCGAAGCGCAGGCGGCTGGAGCGCTCGAGCACGACCAGCCCGTCCGGGCGCATGATCCCGCGCTTGCGCATGACTTTCAGCGGGTCGGCGTACTCGAGCAGGGCGTAGGGCGGGTCGAGGTAGGCCAGGTCGAAGTGGAAGCCGTCCCTGGCCAGGGCGATGATCGAGCGGTTGAAGTCGCCGCAGATCACGCGGTAGGAGCCGGAGGCGATGCCGATCTTCTCGGCGTTGTGGCGGATGGTGCGCGCCGCCTCGGGCAGGTCGTCGATGAAGACCGCGTACTTGGCCCCGCGCGACAGGGCCTCGATGCCGATGTTGCCGCTGCCGGCGAAGCCGTCGAGAAAGATCGTTTCCTTGACGTCGGTCTGCAGGATGTCGAAGAACGTGAGCTTGACCTTGGACATGGTGGGGCGGATGAGCGGGCTCTTGCCGCCGCGGAGCACCCTTCCCTTGTACAGCCCGCTGCTGATCCGGATCATGGGGGCAGGATACACGCTTCCTCGAACACAATCAAGGCTTCGTCTGCAGCCCGGCTTTCAACCCATGAATCCCTTTTTGGCTCCTCTCACAAGTTTGTGTAAGACTTGACTTATTCAGTGTACTCTCTAGAAGGACTGAAGCACAAAATTCCAATGACCAAATGTCCAAAACGAAAAAAAGATACTAGCATTGGCTCTTGTTTAGGGCATTGGAATTTGGAACTTGGAATTTATTTGGGATTTGGTGCTTGGTTCTTGGAATTTTGTCCCATCGCTCCCCCTTCCCGCCTTAAACTCGCCCGTGCTCACCGAAAATCCATGCACAAATTTGCGTTAAGAACCCCTTTTTTAAGCGCGGCTGGCCCCTGGTTGCCCTACTCCGCCTGTACCGCCAGGTGCGCCGCCGGGTCGCCCGAGGTGCGGTGCGCCGTCTGCCCCGACGCCAGCACGCTGTCGCTGCCCGAGGTCACCTCCACCGTCACCGTGGCGTTGCTGTAGGTGTCCTGCCGCAGCTCGCTGGCCACCACGCTCATCTCGCTTCCGGCCAGCGTCCGCGTCGTAGTGGTGCCGATCTGGGCGCCGTTGGCGCCGATGATCTTCACCGCCGCGGTCACGCTCCCCGACCCTGTGTTGAACAGCACCACCGACGGCCGGTAGTCGGCGTCGTTGGACAGGTTGGGGATCATCATCTTCCGCCCCGGCCC
>JAFGST010000017.1 GCA_016934475.1 Candidatus Aminicenantota bacterium
AGGCTGACGGTGCGGAAATGGCGGGGCACGCTCTCCAGCGCCTCGCGGGTCGAGGTGATGATCACCGGCAGGATCATGATCCCCAGGGTCAGCGATCCCGAAAGGATCGAGGCCCCGAAGCGGAAGAAGGTGACGAAGATGCCCAGGCCGAACAGGCCGTAGACCACCGAGGGCACGCCGGCCAGGTTGACGATGGAAAGCTTGACCAGGCGCGACAGCCGGTTGTCGCTGGAATACTCGACCAGGTAGACGGCGGCCAGCACGCCCAGGGGCACGGCGAAGAGGACGGCCCCCACGACCAGGTAGAGCGTGCCCAGGATGGCCGGGAAGATGCCGCCGGCGGTCATGCCGTCGCGGGGCATGGAAAACAGGAACTCCCAGCTGATGGCGCTGGCGCCCTTGACCACGATGATCAGCAGGATGACCACCACCGGCAGGATCACCAGCAGCGTGGCCAGGAAGAGGAGCATGTGGGCGATCTTCTGGCTCAAGCGCGGATTCATGGTCACTTGCGGGAGCGATGCAAGTACAGGTCGGCCACGCCGTTGATCAGGAAGGTGATGATGAACAGCACGATGCCGATGGCGAACAGGGCGGCGTAATGGGCGCCGCCCTGCACCGTCTCCCCCATCTCGGCGGCGATGGTGGCGGTGAGCGTGCGCACGGGCTGCAGGAAGCTCGTCGGAATGAGGGCGGCGTTACCGGTGACCATCATCACGGCCATGGTCTCGCCGATGACGCGCCCGATGCCCAGCATCACCGCCGCCACCATGCCCGGCCGCGCGGCGCGGGCCACGATGCGCCAGGTGGTCTGCCAGCTGGTGGCGCCCATGGCGATGGCCGCCTCGCGGTACTGGCGGGGAACGGCGGTGATGGCATCCTCGGCGATGGAGACGATGGTCGGCATGGCCATGAAGGCCAGGGTAACCGATCCGGTCAGGGCGGTCAGCCCGGTGGGGATGCGGAACAGGTCCTTGATCCAGGGGCCGAGGGTGATCATGCCGATGAAGCCGATAACCACCGAGGGGATGGCCGCCAGCAGCTCGATGCCGGCCTTCATGGCCTCCCTGAGCTTGGCGGGGGCGATCTCGGCGATGAACAGGGCGGCGGCGATGCCGATGGGCACCGATATGGCGGCCGCGCCCAGGGTGACCAGCAGCGAGCCGAGGATCAGGGGCAGGATGCCGAAGCGCGGCGGCGAGGAAATGGGGTACCAGCTCTTGCCGAAGAGGAAATCAAGCACGCTCTCGCCGCGGAAGAGAGAAAAGCCCTCGCGCAGCAAGAACAGGAAGATGAGCGCGACGAAGACGATCGAGAACAGGCCGCTGAGCAGGATGGCCCTCTCGATGAGCCACTCTTTCAGCTTGCGCAGCGGCATGGGCTACGGGCGATCAGCTCTTGTCGACCGGGACGAAATCGATCTTCAGCACGATCTTTTGCCCCTCGGCGCTCAGGACGAAGTCGAGGAACCTTCCCACCAGCCCCTCTGGCCGTCCGCGGGTGACCATGAGCAGGGGCCGGGAGATGGGATAAGCCTGGCTGACCACGTTCTCGATCGTCGGTTCGACGAAGGGCGAGGCGGCATCCACGGCCACGGCCAGGGCCTTCTCTCGCGGTGAGATGTAGCCCATGCCATAGTAGCCGATGGCGCCGGGATTCTGCGCCACCTCGTCGGCGATGGCTTGTGAGCTCGGCAGCAGCAGCGCCGAGGCGGCGAACTCCGCCCGGCCCTCATCGCCGATTCGGCGCAGCACGTGCTCCTTGAAGTAGACGTGGGTGCCGGAGTTGACCTCCCGCGAGAGGACGACGATCGGCAGATCGGCCCCGCCGACCTCCTTCCAGTTGACGACCACTCCGGAGAAGATGGCGGCGAGCTGATCCAGGGTCAGCTGCGAGACCGGGTTGGCCGGGTGGACCACCACGGCCAGGCCATCGAGGGCCACGATGACCTCCCTGGGCTCAAACTCCTTCTTCCGGGCCAGGGAGATCTCCTCGGGCGTGAGCTGGCGCGAGAGTTCGGCGATGTCGCAGGTGCCGGAGAGGAGGGCGGCGACGCCCGTTCCCGATCCGCCGCCGGTCACGGCCACCGAGACCGCGGGATCGATCTTCATGAACTCCTCGGCCCAGGCCTGTCCCAGGTTGACCATGGTATCCGAGCCCTTGATTTGCAGCGAGTTGGCCTGCTGTCCCCTCCGGCCGCAGGCAACAAACGCCATGGCCGGAAGGACAAGGGCCACCAGAACCGGGAGCCACATTTTTTTTTGCGCCACTGCTTCCTCCTCTTCGACCGATCAAGAAAAGTGGGATAAGAGAACCGATAAGCTAGATTGTACCAACAATGCGCCCTTTGTCAAGTTCCTCGAGAACAAAGATTCCCTGCGACGCCGCAGCGCCTGGGGCATGGCAAAAAATGGCGTATGCGGCCCGCCCGTTCAGTTCATTGCTCGAGCGGCGTCTGGCCCTCGGCGCAGGATCCCGTCTGGATCAACTCTTCGATCTGGAATGTTCCAAGCTTGCGCGCCTTGAGGAAGCCGTCCCAGGCCGCCTCGGCCAGCCGGCCGTTCTCCAGAAGGTCGAAGAGCCATTCGTGGGTGTAGCGCAGTGGGCCCGCCGGTTCCACTCCGGCATGGATCTCGCGCAGCCAGCAGCGATTCAACTCCTCATGGGTGCCGATGGGCGGGGCCATGAGGATGGGAATGCCCAGGGCGCAATAGAAGGAAAGCTCGCTGGGCTTGGTCCACAGCACGTCGGTCGTGCGCAGGATGCGGTTGAACTTGTCCAGGTAGCCGTAGACGTCGGGATCGTAGACCAGTTCCAGCCCTCCGGCGGCCAGCTCCCCACCGAGCTGCATCCGGTTGACGTAGCCCAGCAGCCGTTCGTATACCCTTTGATTGATGCCGGCCGAGATGGTGACCCGGATGCGCCGGGCCGCGATGGCGGGCTTCAGGCTCTGCAGGATGACCCGCGCCATTTCGCACTGCGCTCCCGCGCCGCCGATGGCGAAAGTCAGGCGCAAGGGACCGGGAGCCGCCTCGGGCACCGCGTCCTGCCCCAGCCAACCCAGCACCGAGCGCCGGTGGTAGGAGAAGAATTTCCTCTTCGGATCGAGCCGAAGCAGGCGCTGGAAAAGGTCGGCGCGGAGGATCTCCAGCCCCTCGCGGCTGCCGATGTTCTCCTTGGGCAGCGGGAAGCCGGTCAGAAAGATGCGCTCGGCCGCGATACCGTACGCCAGGAGCCGGTTGCGCACCTGGGTGCAGGGCGCCAGGTACTTGAGCCTCCCGGAGCGCGGATCACGCGGCACCCAGACGCGATTGAAGTCGCTGTCGCAGATCAGCAGGTAGTTTTCTCCAGCGGCGCCGTAGCGGTCCGAGGCCATGGCCGTGGCATAGAAGGAATGCAAACGCGGCAGGGGCAGGGCGCCCAGGCGCTCCAGCAGCCCCCGGCAAAGGCCCTTCCGGGATATCTGGCGGTCCAAATAGCGCACGGCGAGATTGGGGCGGGACAGGTCGCGGCGCGGGTAGTACGGCTGGATGCGCTGCAACGCCAGCAACAGATTCAGCAACGGCCGTCCCAGGACCGGTACCCTGCCCACGTTGGAGGAGAAGTAATAGATCTTGCGCAAGCGCCGCCAGATGCGGTATTCGCGCGGCGGCGTCGTGCGCCGGGAGCCGTAGAGGATGATGCCCTCGTTGGCGATGCCGCGGAGCGGATAGGCGGCGCGCAGATGTCCCAGACCCATCAGCACCGAGACCACCCAGGCCCTGGCCGGCGCCATGCCCTAGGCGCCTTCCAGCGCCAGCAGCTCCCGCCGGGCGCCGATGCAGGTCCTGCGCCCGATCGAGACGTTACCCCCCTGCCAGACGAACGTGCGGCTGAAAAAGGGGACGAAGTAGACGGCGAGGAGGATGAGGTCCTTCAAGATCACGGCCGGCGGCAGCCATAGGAGATTGGTCCTGGGCTCGCCTTCGCCGCGGCTCAATACCAGGTAATTGGCCGATTCGATCGCGACTTTCAGGGACCACACGCCTACCAGCGCCCACAGCCCCGCCGCGGGGAACAGCAACGGCAGGGCCAGGGCGAGGGCGACCGGGTTGAGGAGGATCTCCAGGACATAGAAAACGGGCTTCAAGCGCAAGCGGAGCTTGGCCCAGCGCGTCATGCGCCGGAAAAAGCTGCCCAAGGTCGTCGTGCGGTTCACGTTGTCGATCCAGGTGCAGTCGCAGGAGAGGGTGAATCCTCCGTTCTCGAAGGCCTCGCCGATGACGAAATCCTCGGCCAGGAAGGAGCTGAAATAGGAAAAGCCGCCGAAGTGGCCCAGGGCGGCCTTCTCGATGAGCATCGACTTGCCGACGATGATCTGCTGCCCGAAGGCCTTCCAGGCGGTGATGATGTTTCCCGAGGTGAAGAGGTTCAGGCTAATGTTTTCCATCAGGCTGGGCAGGCTGCGGCTCCCCGTGCCGCGGATGGGGGAGAAGACGACATGAGCCCCCGATCGGCGATGCTCCCGCACCAGGCGGTTCAGCGTGTCGGCGGCGACCCGGGTGTTGGCGTCGGTAATCCAGAAAAGCTCTCCCGCGGCGGTGGCCTCCATTCGCGCCAGCTTGAATATCTTGGGATTCTGCTCGTCCGAATGGCCCGTGGCGACGATGGATACCGGGATCTCGGGGA
>JAFGST010000152.1 GCA_016934475.1 Candidatus Aminicenantota bacterium
CATCCTGCCCCCCTCCTTCCAGGAACGGACCTTCCTCATGACCGTCTCCGCGTCCTGGATCAGGCGCTTTTCAATGCCGGAAGGGGCGACGAACACCTTTTGCGCCAGCCCGGGATAGCGGCGCGACAGATGGTCGGCCACAGGTGCTGAGCGGCAGGATACGGCGGCGGCTCCTGCCAGGATCGTTCCCAGCCTTTCTTCTCCCAGCATCCCAGGGGTGGAAAAGATATCCCCCATGTGCACCCCGGCGATCAACGGCCGCTGAATGTGATCGGCCAGGCGTGCGGCAAAAAGGTGGTTGTATCCGAGGTGCCCGATCACGATATCGGGGCGGAATCCGGTTTTCGTCAGGGCGAACTGGGGAACAGCGGGGAAAAACAGGGGGCGCTTGGGGAATTTGCGGACGAAGAGATTAAAGACTGTGACGCCCTCGATGCTCGTCGCGCCGGGCACGATACGCGGGTCTCGACCTTGACGCAGGGAAACGACCTGGGGCCGCACCACCAGGAGATCCACCTTCTCGCGCCAGCGCGTCGCCATGTCGTGCAGGGCATAGCTGACTTCGCCGCGTCCCTGTCCGCTGAATGCCGGATAGAGGGTCGTGACCAGCACAATCTTCAGCAAAGTGGCGTCTCCCAGCGCATCGGGGTCGACGGAGCGGCCTCCTTCTCCGCCGGTACTCTCTTTTCGGTTCCATCTTAGGCGCAAATCCGGCTGAATGTCAAGCCGGGCCGCGATTCGCGGTGAGGGCTGTCAGGCTCGCATTCCAAGCTTCCATTCCCCAAAACCGGCGGACTCCTTGCGGCCTTGACACCCTTACTGAAAAAGATTAATGATAATCCCGGAGAACCGTGGGCCTGATCCGCTCTTGTGATTGCCTCTTCGCTGAAGAAGCGTGCATTCGTGCCGATTGGCATGCCCTCGCCCAGAAAGATCCCGCCGCCACTTTTTTCCACATGCCGGAATGGTATGACCTTTTCCAGGACGGGCCAGGCGAGCGCATACGGATCTACCGCTTCAGCATGGCCTCCGGAAAGACCGCGCTCTTCCCCGTCCTGGCGCGGAGGGTGAACCGCTTCGAGACCGAGTGCTCCTCGGGCCCGGCCGGGGTCTACGGCGGCTGGCTCAGCGACGCGCCGCTGGACGACGGCGAGGCGGAGGCCCTGGCCGACCGCGTCTGCAGTGAGCTGCCTTTCTACATCTGGCGCCTGAATCCCTACGAACGGTGGCAAGCCACTCAAAGCGGCGGCGACGAAGCCGACTTCACCCAGGCGCTGCGCCTGGACCGGCCCTGGAGCGAGATCGAGCGGGGGATGAGCGACACGAGAAAATGGGAGGCGCGCAAGGCCTTGCGGGAAGGGGTCGTCGTCCGCCTTGCCGCGGGGGAGAGGGACTGGGAGGACTATTACTCGTGCTACCTGGATTCGGGGGCCCGCTGGGGCGCCGATGAAAGCCGTCTCCTCTCCCGGGACTTCTTCCGGCGCCTGGAAGGCAGGTCCGGAGCCAAGCTGCAATTGTGGCTGGCCGCCAGGGAAGGGGAGGTCGCCGCCGGGGCCCTCCTCCTCTTTCACAACCGCCATGTCGTTTATTGGCATGGGGCCAGCCATCGGCGCCACCTGGCCGCGCATCCGGCTTCTCTCCTGCAATACTCCCTTCTGCGCCTGGCCTGGGGAAAAAAACTGCTCTGGTACGACTTCAATCCCAGCGCCGGGCTGGTGGGGGTGGTGTTTTTCAAGGCCTCGTTCGGAGCCGAGAAGATGGCCGCCCGGGTGTGGCGCCGCCGGGCGAACCTCCCCATCGGCCAGCGGCTGCTGCGCCGCGTCCTGCACCTGATCCGGCGCTGAGCAGCCCGGGTCAAACCCGGCAAAGGCGCCAGAGGCGCCGAAGCCAGGGGTCGTCGAAGCGGGGGTCGTTGGAGCAGAACACCAGATAGCGGGGAGCGGTCCTCCACAGGCGTGTCTTGCCCAGGAGCTTGAAGCGGCGGTAGGGCGTGTGCCGGCGCAGGAGGCCGATCATGGCGGCGTAGGAATTGAGCCGCCGGCTGGGGATGCTCGAGCGGCCTTGGTTGAAGCCAAGCTCGAAGACCAGGCAGTCGCTGGCCGCCGCGATGACCCTCAAGGCGGCTTCGGCTTGCTCCATCTCGCGCCCGCCGGCGGCCAGCCATTGGAAGACGCTCAGCATCAGCGCCATGTCGAAGCGTTCGCCCCGGATCTCCCCGGGATCGAATGGCCGGCCGCGCCAGTCGACGGCCAGCTTCTTCTCCGCGGCGATCACCGGCCCGGATGCGGAATAGACCGGGTGCGGCTCGTAGACGGTCACCCGCGCCCCGGCCAGGGCCAGGGAAAAGGCGAAAAAGCCGGCGTTGGCTCCCACGTCGAGGATCCGCCGCTCCTGCCAGCCGCCGCGAAAAAATTCACTGGCGGCCTTCTCGATCAGCTCCAGCTTGCGCCGAGCCTGGGAGGCGTCGCTGCTGGTTTTCAGCGCGGAGAACTCGGGGAAGGGCAGCGGGTGATAGACGTGGCCGGAGCTTTCCGCCGGCTGCGCGGTCCAGTCTCGTACGATGTCGGCCACGCTTCCGTAGACGCGGGGAGCGCGCTTCTTTCTGAGAACGAGATCGGCCACGGCCAGCTGCTTGCCGTAGGCTCGCGGATGCCGGCTCATCTTGCGGTGGAGCCAGAGGATATAGCTGTCGCTCAGGGGGGGGAGAACCAGCCGGCACGGCGGATCCACGCCCAGAAGGGCATAGCAGGCGGCGCGGTGACGGCCGTCGGCGATGTAGCAACCGTCGCCCATGCGGCTGACATAGACCGGCCGCAGCGTTCCCGCCCCGACCTCCTCCACTGTCTGGCGGAAGCGCTCGCGCATGTAGTCGGCCAGGGCCTTGTCCAGGCGGCGGGGCCAGCGCAGGTCCAGCGTGCCCCGGGAGAGGCGCTGGGCGTACTCCGTGTCCTCGAGCGGTTCGCCCCGCTGCAGGGCCTGCATCAGCCCGAAGTAGGGCGATTCGCTGATGGGCGTGCCGATCAGCGTAAGCTCGTCCTTGAGCCGGTCGAAGGGCAAGAGCAGCTCTTCTGCGGGCAGGGTGCCGAGATCGGAGATGACTCTCGATTCGAACAATTCGCTCTGGATGACCTGGTTCAGGCACTTGATCCCGACCCGGGTCTGGCGCAGCATCGCGATGTCCAGGCGGCGGAAGGCTTTTTCCAACAGCCGGCGGATCATCTCGCCCTCTTATTTTTCCAGGAGCTCTTCATAATAGTCCTCCAGCCTTTCGTTCAGCTTGCCCAGGTCATATCGCTCCTCGACATGGCGGCGGGCCGCCCGGCCCATCCGCTCGCGGCCCGGGGCGTCCTCGGCCAGCCGGCAGATCGCCGCGGCCAGGGCGGCGACGTCCTTCATCGGCGCCAAAAGGCCGGTCATCCCGTCCACCACGGCCTGGTTGATGTCGCAATGGTCGAAGGCGGCCACCGCCAGGCCGCGGGCCATCATCTCGGTCAGGATGACGGGGTGCCCGCCCTCGGCGTCGCCGTCGGCGGCGAAGACGCTGGGAACCAGCAGGATGTGATGGTCGTCGGCCAGGCGCTGCAGGGAGTCCGGCGCCAGCCATCCCTCCAGGCGCACGTGCGCCTCCAGGCCGCCCTCGCGAATGGCGGCCATGATCTGGGCCTGCTCCCGTCTTCCGGCCGGGTTTTCGGGCGCTCCGCCGACAATGGTCAGCGTGGCTTCGGCGAACCTGCGGCGGACCAGGCGCAAGGCCTGCACGGCGAAGGGGATGCCCTTCTTTTCGACAAAGCGGCCGACCACCAGCAGGCGGATCGCGGAGCCGGTATCGATGCCCCGGGGGGCGAAGCGGTACAGCTCGGTCTGGATGCCGACCGGGTGGATGCGGATCTTGCCTACAGGGCATCCGAGGGAAGCCAGTTTTCCGGCCATGGCCGGCCCCTCGGCGAGAAACAGGGCGCCGCGGCCGAACAGGGACCGATAGTTGGCCAGCCACTCCGGGGAGCGGTCGAACACGTAGGCGTCGGCGCCGTAGAAGCTGACCACCAGGGGGCAGGCGCCGGAGATGTGGCGCATGGCCCAGTAGCCCCCGGTGCCGAAGTGGGCGTGGACGAGGGCCGGCCGGTCACGGCGCAGCCACAGCCGGATCGGGAGGAAGTCGTCGCGGAACAGGCGCAGCAGGCGGTTCAGCGCCCGCAATCCCGTCCCGCTTTCGGCGAGGGCGCGGATCCGCTCATCGGGAAAGAGCCCGCGGTTGATCCGGCCCAGCGAATAATAGAGGTAATCGTATCGTTTAAGGAGGATGAATTGCCGGTACAGCCAGTTCTCGCTGAGCTCAAAGACCGGCCCCAGGTGCCAGTGGACGATCCGCGGCCGGCGCTCAGCGTTCATGGCGCTCTCTCTCCCGCCGCCGCCCCGACTTCACCTCCCGGGCCAGGGAGAGCAGCTCCTTCCAGGTTCCCACACGGAAGAAATGGTTCAGTGCAATGTACAGGACGGCTCCGGACGCGGCAAGGAGCAGCAGCTGCAGCGGGGATGAAGGAAGCGCCGCCAGGGGGCGGCGTAGCAGCTGCAGCGCCAGGGTCATGATCAGGGCGCAGCCCAGCGACGGGGCCAGATTGGCGGTCATGCGGCGGAAGCGCAGGCCGATGATTCTCCCGGCGATCATCCAGGATGGGGCCCAGAGGATGGCGTAGGTGGCGACAGCGTAGGCGATGGCGACGCCGCGCAGCCCCCAGCGCAGCCCGACGACGATGGCGGCCATGCGCGTGACGCCCACGAAAAGCCCCCAGCGGAACTGGATGTCGGTGCGGCCGCTGGAGGTGTAGATCCAGCCGGTGGTTGAGCCGACCGAATGGACCATGCCGATCAGGCAGAAGATGCGCAGGATGGGGATGACCGGGAGCCAGCGCGGGCCGTAGATCACGCCCACGAAAAGATCGGCCCCGACCAGCAGCCCGAGCATCAGGGGGAAGGAGAAAAAGGCGATGAGCCGGGTGGCTTTGAGATAGGAGCGCTGGCTCAGGCTCTCCTGCCCCTGCAGCCGCGACATGACCGGGAACATGACCCGGGCGATGACGCGGGTCAGGTGGGTCACCGGCAGCAGCATCAGGCTGTAGGCGCGGCTGTAGATGCCCAGGGCGTGGCTGCTGAGAACCTTACCCACCAGGAGGTTGTCCAGGTTCGCCATCCAGTAGTTGACCATGTTGAAGCCGAACAGGTGCAGGGAGAAGGGGAGGATTTCCCTCAGGGCCCCCCAATCGAAGACCGCCCGCGGCCGCCAGCGCCC
>JAFGST010000153.1 GCA_016934475.1 Candidatus Aminicenantota bacterium
ATGCAAGGCCGCTCCGGCGCAGAGCGGCGCGGCCCTTACACCTCCGGGCCGCAGGCGCTTCGCGCCCGCCGGCCAAGAAGACCCGGCTAGCGGTCGTCTCCCGCCGAGGTGACGCCGGAGTTGTACATGGCGATGGCGATGAAGTCTTGGGGCACGTTGCCCATATGGCTGAGGCTGCCCCGGTAGGCGTGGCCGTCGACCTCCATCAGGGCGTGGATGTACATGCCCCCCGAATGGTACTCCGTCGGGCTGTAGAAGGTCACGTTGACCTCGCCGTTGGCATTGGTCACCTTGCGGATGGTCGCGGCGCTGTTATCGAAGAAGCCCCAGTTGAGCTGGCGGTGCGAGGCGACGTCCTCCAGCTGCTCGAAGAAGACCGTCTCCCCGGGCAGCGGCGAGCCGTCGGAGGCCGTGACGCGCACGTAGATCTTGCTGCTGTGGATGTTGCCGTCGATGAAGAACACGGCCGGATTGGCCGAGCCCTCCACCAGGACGTAGAAGCCGGAGGGCGTGTCCCAGGCCGGGTCGTCGATTTCGCTGCGCTTGCAGGAGGAAACGCCCAGCACCAGACCGGCGATGATCAAAAGGAAAAGCGCTTTTTTCATGTTCGCTGCCTCCTCGGGTTATCCCTGGGTCTCTTCGTCCGGCGCCGCGTCGGCGAAATTGGCGCACCAAACGCTCATGTAGCCGCTTACCGGCGCCACGCGGTGGCCGCCCAGGTCCTTGCCGTGCAGCGTCACCTTGGCCACCAGTTGCAGGACGAAATCGCGGCTGGGCACCCCGCGCAGCTCCAGCAGGGGCGTTTCCAGCTTGGCCACGTGGCGGATGAGGACGAAGGGGATCTCCACCGTCTCGTCGACCGGCACCAGAATGTTCATGGGCTGGGTGAAGCGGTAGGGTACATCGACCCCTTCGGTGTTGCGGCCGTCGGTGCGCATGAACTCGACGTCGATCTGGTCGACGATGATGTTCATGTAGAACGTGATGTCGTGCTCGGTGGAATCCTCCAGGGGATTGTACGTCAGCGTCGACACCGCCGCCACGCCGTTGTCGTTGATGATGCTGCTCTGGAAGGAGACATCGGAAAACACCGTGGTGGAGCCGGGATTGCCCTCCAGGTCGTTGCCGGTCAGGGAATCGATCACCAGGAAGCTCGCCGAGGTGGTGTCGTTCTCCTTGGCCACGCAGCTGGCCAGGAACAGCGCCGCTATGATCAATACCAAGATCTTCAGCTTCATGTTTCCCTCCTATTTAACAATGCGGGGCGTGATGAAGATCATCAGCTCCTGAGTCTTTCCATATTTCCGTGAGTTGCGGAACAGAGAGCCAAGTATCGGGATCTTGCTCAGTATGGGAACTCCTGTATTGCTGCTGTCCTGTTTTACACTGTAAAATCCGCCAATCACGATCGTTCCGCCGTCGTTGACCATGACCGAGGTCTTGGCCGTTTTTGTACTGATGGTCGGCATGCCGAGGACCGGCTTCGTGAAGTCGGCGCTATCGTTCTTGATGTCGATGGTCATGATCACCGAGCCGCGGGCGGTGATCTGCGGCGTCACCTTCAGCTCCAGGGCGGCGTTGATGTACTGGGTGGTGATGGTGTTGTTCTGGTTGGTCTGGATGGGGATGCGCTCGCCCTGCGTGATCTCGGCGGGCATGTTGTTCTGGGTCGTGGCTCGCGGCGAGGAGATGATGCGCGCCTTGCCCTTAGAGGCTAGTGCGCTCAATGCCACGTCGAGGTTGAAGGTGCCGGCGATGTTGCCCAGCGTGATCTTGGGGAAGACTACGCTGTCAGCCGTCGGAACGTTAATCACGTAGCCGTTGGGATTGGCCCGAGGGTCCACGACCCCCGTGCCCACGATGGAGTTGGGGAAGACCAGGTTGGTCTGGTTGCCGTAGGAGGAGTTGGCGATGGCGTTCACCCCCCACTGGATGCCGAAGGTACTGAGTGACTCGCTGGTGGTCTCGACGATGCGTGCCTCGATCTGCACCTGGGGGTTGGCGGCGTCCAGGGTGTCGATCAGGCCGTCGATGACCTTCATGCGCTCCGGCACCTCGGAGATGATCAGGGTGTTGGTGCGCTCGTCGATGACCAGCTCGCCGCGCGGGCTCATCTGCCGCTTCAGAAGCGACTGGATGTCCTTGACCTTGGCGTAGCTGAGGGTGCGGGTGGAGAATTCCAGGTTGCCCTCCTGCTCGCGGGCCTCGCGCAGCTCCTGGCGGCGCTTGGCCTCCTGGGCCAGCTTCTCCACCTTGCCGATGCGCAGGATGTTGCCCTCCTGGATCATGTCCAGGCCGTTGACCTTCAGGATCAGCTCCAGGGCCTGGTCCCAGGGCACCTGCACCAGCTCGCAGGTGAAGCGGCCGGTGACGTCGGGATCGATGACCATGTTCAGCCCCGATATCTTGGCGATGAACTTCAGGATGTTGCTGATGTCGGCGTTCTTGAAGGAAAAGTCGTATGGCTCGCCGGAATACTGCGGCCGGCCCTCGTCCACGGTTTTCTTCTGGAAATCGACGTTCGCCGGCGCATCGGAAACCGGCGGCGTGGCCGTAGGCTCGACTTCCTGCCCGGCCTTGGACTTCTCCGGGCCGAAGAACTCCACGGGCTTGGCCGCAGGCGGCGCCGGTGGGGCGAGGACAACTTTGCGGGGCCGGTTCTCCGTCACGGCGGTCTCCGCCGCCGGCGTCTCCGCCCGGCTCGCGGCCGGTTGCGGCGTCTCGGCGACGACGATCGGCGGCGGATCCGCCGCCGAGGTCAGCTCTTGGACGTGCTGGGGGTCATCGAAGAAATCCACCTGCAGCAGGCTACCCTTGGCCTGCACCGCGAAGTGCTTGAGGTAATTGAGGTCGAAGACGACGCGGTAGACGTCGGAGGTGTTGTTGCCGCCGCGGACGGTCTTGACGTTCTTCAGGTTCACGGGCTTGTGGATCTTCCTGGACTGGGCGTTCTTCAGGTCGATGGCCAGGCGCACCGGCTGCTGCTCGATGGGAATGACGCGGTAGTCGGTCGGGGCCGAGAGATCGAGCTCGAAGCGGATGCGGCCCGGCGCCTGCGAGGCCACGCGGATATCGCGGACGCCCACCCGGCCGGAGACCGCCGCCGCCGCGGGGGGCGCGGCCGCGGGCTTCGGGGAAGCGATCGGCTCCGGCGCCGGGGCCGCGGCGATGGCCAGATCCTTCAATACAGGGAATTCGATGTACAGCCCGGTCTGGTTGGTGAACACGCGGTAATTCACCTCGCCCTTCAGCATGATCTCGACGTCGCAATGGCCCTCGGCTTTCCGGACGTTCAGCGCGCGGATCACCGGGGAATCGAACGTCAGGGAGTCGCCCGCCACCCTGAACTCAACGTCGCGGATGCGCATGACCAGGCGCTTCAGGTCGTTCTTGTCCGGGTAGAAGATGTCGGGAATGGGCAGGATCTTGTCGGTCTGCATGTGCACCTGCACGAAATCCTCTCCGGGGAAATACTGGATCTTGCTGATGGTGGTGCCGGCGTCGAGCCCCAGGCCGATGAACAAAAAGAGAATTATCAACGAAAAACTACAGGTTGCTCTTTTCATTTTCGTCCATTTCCTCCTCTTCGGGATTTAACATCTTTATAATAATTCGGTCTTTTTGCCCGGCCAAGGCCACGGTCAGGCTCTTCTTGAAGCTGACGGAGTTCCTGTCCATGGCCACGACCTCCCCGTCGTAGACCCGGTCGCCGATGCCGACGATGTAGGGCCGTGTGTCCGGCCCCTTCAGCAGCGCCTTGAACACGCCCTGGGCAAAAACGATACCCTCGAGCTCCAGCTCGTCGATCATCAGCCCGGCGATGCCCTCGATGGCCTCGCGGTTCTCCTTGACGCTCTTGCCCTGCAGCAGGTTCCAG
>JAFGST010000154.1 GCA_016934475.1 Candidatus Aminicenantota bacterium
CCTTTTACCTTTCGAGTGTCAGTGACAGTGTCAGTGTCAGCAAGAAACTCAACGAATTTGATGAGAAGCGGGAACTCTGCGTAAGGTGTAGGGTGTAAGGCATAAGGTAAGATAAAAAGCACTCGGCGGACTGAGGAAAATTGTCGAGCTATAGCGGAAAGTAACCCCCCTCGCCTCTTAGGAGAGGGGGATCAAGGGGGTGAGGCGAGGATGAATCGGGCGGTGCCCCCCCTGGAAGGGGCAGGCAGACACCACCCCTACGATTGACATACGTTGCGGGCAGGTTTCAAACCCGCCCCTACGATTGGAATTGCCTTTTTCCTGCTAACACTAACACTAACACTAACACTTTCTTCTTTTCCGTCCGCCCTCCGCCAATTACCTTTTCTTTCCTCTCGCCAATCGCCAATCGCCTTCTCTTCCTACTGTCTACTGCCTACTGACTACTGTCTACTTCTTTTTTCTTGTTAACGTCGAACCTCGAACGTCGAACCTCGTTTTTCTATCGCCAATCGCCTTTTCTTCCTTCTGTCTTCTGCCTTCTGTCTACTTCTTTTTCTTCTTAACGTCGAACCTCGAACGTCGAACGTCGAACCTCGTATTTTCAATCGCCAATCGCCTTCTCTTCCTTCTGTCTTCTGTCTTCTGACTTCTGTCTTCTGCCTTCTGTCTACATCCATGATCGCACCCGATTGAATTCAAGCGCGGAATGCCCTACAATGCCGCCATGCTCGATCCCGTAAATGACCCTGGCGGAACCAGGAGATTCCTCGGCATTCCCGCTCCCCTGCTGGCGCTGGCCGGCGCGCTGCTGACCGGGCTGGCCCTGCGCTTGTGGGGCATCGAGTGGGGCTTCCCGCGCGTCGACCTCAGCCCCGACGAGCTCAACGTCTGGAACATCAGCGCCCGGCTGCGCTGGGACAACCTCGACACGGGCTTCTACAATTATTCCGGCTTGACCTTCTACCTGAACTTCTTCGCCGCCCAGCTGCTGCGCCTGCTGGGGGTGACGCTGGAGCCGCACACCATCCTGCTGGTCAACCGCCTGTGGAGCGTCTTGTTCGGGACCATGGCCATCCTGCTGGCCTACCTGGCCGCCCGCGACCTGTTCGAGGACGCGCGCGCCGGCGCCTGGGCGGCCTGGGCGCTGGCCCTGTTGCCCATCCACGTCTGGCATTCCCACTTCGGCACCAGCGACATCGGTCTCACCTTCTGGATCCTGGCCGTCTTCTGGCTGGCGGTCCGCGCCTACCGCCGCCCCACGGCGCGCCGCTTCCTGCTGGGGGGCCTGGCGGTGGGCGTCGCCGTCGGCGTCAAGTTCAACGGCCTGTTGGCCGCAGTCCCCCTGGTCGCCGCCGCCCTGGCCGCCTGGCGGCAAAAGCGCGTCGGGTCGCTGCGCCTGGTTGCGGGGTTGCTTGTCACGGCCGGCGCCGCGGCCCTGGCCGGATTCTTTCTGGTCTCCCCCTTCTCGCTGATCCACCTCAGGGAAACGGTCGAGGCGTATTTCTTCGAGACGCGGCACGTCAAGGGCGGGCATTACGGCTTCGACCTCTCTCCCGCCGGCTTTCCCTATTATCCCTACGTATACCAGTTGTTCGCCGCGTTTCCCTACTCCTTCGGACTGCCGTTCTACCTGGTGACACTGGCTTCCCTGGTTTATTTCGCATTCCGTCCGGCGCGGGCGCCACGGCTGCTCGGCCTCTCCTTCCCCCTGATCTACCTGGGCATCCTGGCTTCGTGGAAATTCGTGCCGACGCGCTACTACCTGCCGGCGCTGCCGATCCTTCTCGTTCTCGCCTCGGGTGGTTTCCGCCGGGCCTGGAAAGCGGATCGGCGCTGCTGGCGGCTGGCGACGCGGGCCGCGGCGCTGCTGGTCCTGGCCTACACCCTGGCTTACGACGTCACGACCGTGGACCGCTTCCGCCGCGACACGCGGCTCGAGGCCGCGCGCTGGGCCGACGCGGCGCTGCCGGAGGGGACGCGCATCGTCCTGGTAGAGCCCATCTTCGACCGCGGCTACATCGTGCCGGCCGGCAGCCCTGGGCCGATGCCCTTCGCGGTGCCGCCGGAGCGGGTCATGGATAAATCGTACATGCCCCTCTTCGACCGTCAGCGCTTCCAGGTGCCGACCCGCGACCTGGTGCGCACCGTCGCCGACCTGCAAAACGGGCGCCTGGGCCGCGGCGACATCCTGTGCGTCAGCGCCCTGGTCTTCCTGCGCGACGTCCGCTTAGGAAGGAAAGCCGCCGAGCGCCTGCGTCTTTGGAACTATATCCGGCGCAATCCGCGCAAGCTCAGCCGCCTGCGCGTCTTCGACACCCCCTTTCTTCACCGCGGCCTCTACGCCGCCCTCGATCCGATGTACGCCTGCGACTTCGTGTCGCCGGCGATCGAGTTCTACGCCCCGCGCACCCGCCGCAAGCCCTGAGCGGAGCGGCTCACAGGTAGCCGAGGGCCTTCATCTGTTCGCGCAGCTCCGGGTCCAAGTCGGCGCCCTTCTTTTTTCCCGTCGCCCGCCGCGGCCGCGCCAGGAAGGAGCGGTGCATGCGGATTAAGGGCAGCGCCTGCTTCCAGGCCTCGGGAGGTACAACGGCCAGGGGCGCCTTTTCTCCGGGATCGCTGGCCAGGTCGTAGGCGCGCGCCTGCTCCCGGCCACCGGGGGCGCCGGCGAAGGTGACGATGAGCTTATAGCGCGAAAAGCTGAGCGCCAGCTGCGGCGGCACCTTGTCGTCGTACCAGCAGTTCATCAGCGAGGAGACAACCGGCTCGGGCCGCCGCTGCCCCGACCGCAGGGCCGGCATCAGGCTGACCCCGTCGATCTTGGCCGCCGCGGGCGGAAGTCCCACCCAGTCGAGGACGGTGGGAAAGAGGTCCATCATCGATACCGGGAAATCGGCCCGGAAGCCGGCGAAGCGCCCCCCGGGGAAGCGCAGCAGCAGGGGAACGCGGATCTGTTCCTCGAAAAGCGACGTCCCATGCTCCCAGTCGCCGTGCTCGCCGAAGGCCTCGCCGTGGTCGCCGAATAGCATGAACATCGTCTCTGGGTAGAGGCCGGTCCGCTTCAGTCCGGCGAAGAAGCGCTCGACCTCGCGGTCGAGCACCGAGACTCCCGCCTGGTAGAGCCGGTAATATTGCTCCTTTTCCTCGGCGCTGGACCCGGCCGCCGGAGGTCCCTCGGGAAACGCGCCGCCGGCCAGGACCGGGTGGCCGGGATCGAGGCGGCGCAGCAGGTCGGCGGGCGGCCGGTAGGGAGTATGCACCTGGTAGGTGTGCAGGAACAGGAAGACCGCGGGAAACTCGGCCCGCTCCAGGAGGGCGAGGGTGCCTTGGAGAAGCGACTCGGCCATCACCGTCTTGCGCTCGCCGAAGTATCCCCCCTCGCGCACGATGTCGAAGCCGCGATGGAATCCCCCCTGGAACTGCAGCCAGAGGCCGCCGTTGAAGTTGACGGTGATGAAGCGCCCGCGGAGGGCCTCGACCAGAAAGGGATGCTCGGCGCCGATGATTCCGGGGGCATTCATGCCGTGGATGATCTCGTGGCGGGAGGTAAAGAGGCTGGTGAAGCTGGGCAGGGTCCAGGTGCTGGGGCTGAGGCAGCGGTCGAAGCGGGCGCACTCGCCGGCGAAGCGCGACAGGAAGGGCGCCACGGCGACGCCGTTCGCCCGGGCGTCGATCTGGTCGGCGCGCAGCGTGTCGGCGGCCAGCATGACGACCGTCTCGCGCTCGGCGGCCGGCACGACGCGGTAGAGCAGCGGCTGGCCGATGAAGACGCGTCCTTTTCCGCTCCAGCGCAGCTCGAAGCGATCGCTGCGGCGCACGTCGAGCTTGTGAACGAAATAGCCCGGTTCCTCGGGCCGCTCGACCCGGGCCACGATCTCGGCGGCGTCCCGGCGCCGGCGCCACAGCTCCATGGCCAGGGGCGGGCCGTCGGAGGGGCGCAGGTCGTAATAGCAAAAGAACCCGCAGCGCCCCCGCCAGGGGAAGGAGAACGGGAAGCTCTTCTGCCCGGCTGTCCGGAAGCCGGCGCCACCGATCCCCGACACGCGGCTGCGCCGCTTCTTCCTTTGCCCGCGCCAGCGGATCTCGCCGCTGCAGGGATCGATGGCCAGCGCCTTGGGATCGTGGAGGGTGGAGGCGACGTCCAGGCGTACGAAGGGGAGGGAGGGCCCGCGCGGGCGCAGCCAGAGATAGCCCGCCGCCAGCAGGGCCAGCGCCAAGGTCAGGGCGATTAGGAGTCGGTTGCGCTTGCTCATGCCGGGGATTATACCACAGCGGGGTCCGGAAGCCATGCCCGCCGCGAAATTGACAATCGCGGCGGCGTTCACTATAATTCGCGGCGGAAAAATCGATCGCAACGCACGCTTGCGGGAGGTCGCCTTGGAATCGTTGTTCATCACGGGCGGTTCGGGATTCGTCGGCCGCCGCCTGCTCGCCGCCATCGATCCCGGGCGTTTCGGGGAGTTGCGCTGGCTGAGCCGCGATCCCGCCGGGAGAGCGCCGCGGACGGCGCCGGTGCCGGCCCGAGCCGTCCGCGGCGACATCAACGTGCCCGAAAGCTACCGCGCGCTGCTTGATCCCGGCGTCACGGTGCTGCACCTGGCCGCCGCCACCGGCAAGGCCGGGCCCGCCCTTCAGCGCCGGGTCAACGTGGACGGCACGCGCACCCTGCTGCAGGAGTGCGCCCGGGCGGGGGTGCGGCGCGTCCTGCACGTCAGCTCCATCGCCGCCAAATTTCCTGAAAAGAAGCACTACCCCTACGCCCGCGCCAAGGAGGAGGGCGAGGCCCTGGTCCGTGCCTCCGGCCTGCCCCACGTGATCCTGCGCCCGACGATCGTCGCCGGCCCGGGCTCGCCGGTCCTGGCGGGGCTGGGGCGCCTGGCTTCCCTCCCCGTCCTTCCCGTCTTCGGCGACGGGCGGACCCGCGTCCAGCCGCTCCATGTCGACGAGCTGGTGCGGATGATGCTCGCCGTGCTGGCCGGGGACAGGTTCCGGGGCGAGACGCTGGAGATCGGCGGCGCAAGCATCGTGACCATCGAGGACCTCCTGCTGCGCCTGCGGCGGCTTCTCGGCCGGCACGGGCGGCGGGTCATCCATCTTCCGCTGCGGCCGCTCATGCCGCTGCTGGCCGCGGTCGAGAAGCTCCTGGGCGGCCGGCTGCCGCTGAGCGCCGGCCAGCTCTACTCTTTCCGCTACGACGGCGTCGCCGAGAACCGGGCGCCGCGCGAGCACCTGGAGCCGCGCTGGGGCGACATCGACGCCATGCTCGCCGATAGCCTCGCCCATGAGTGAGAACGCCGACGCCCGCCTGGAGCGCGAAGGCCGGGTCTTCGGCCGCTACCTGCTCGGCCGCGAGGCCGGCGCCGCCGTGGGTGCCCGCTACGCCGCGGCTCACGGGACGCTGGACTGGGGGGAAGGCCGCGGATGGTTCGAACGCCTGCTTTTGGCCGCGGCGGCGCGCCACCCGCTGGCCACCCGGGCCTGCGACGCCTATTCCCGCTTTCTCTGCCCCAACTCGCTGCTGCGCCGCAAGCTGATCCTGCTGCTGGCCATCCTCGAGCTGACCCCCCCCTTCTATCGCGAGATCGACGCCGCCGGCCCGGCCTCGGCGCCGAAGCTGGCCGCGCTCATCGCCTGGAAGGGGCTGACCATGGCCGCCCTGCTCCTGCCCGCGCTCGTGGTCTTGCTGCCGCTGCAGGCCGCCTCCCGCGTTTTAGCCGGCCGCCGGCCGTCGGGAGCGGGCCGTGTCTGACGTCACCGTCGTCGGCTCGGGCGCCAGCGGCGTCCACTTCGCCCTCTCGCTCCTTCGCAAGGGCTACGCGGTCACCATGCTCGACGTCGGTTTCGCCGGGCCGCCGGCCGTGAATCCCGACGACACGCTGAACGGGCTGAAGGAGAACCTGGCCGACCCGGTCGAGTACTTCCTGGGCCGGAGATTCGAGGCGCTGATCCTCCCCGACGCCGGCAAGGAGTACTACGGATTCCCCCCCTCCAAGAACCACGTCTTCCGGGTGCCGCCCCCTTTCACGGAACGCTCGACCGGATTCGAGCCGCTGTTCTCGTTCGCCCGGGGCGGGCTGGCCGAAGCCTGGACCGGCGGCGCCTATCCCTTCAACGACGCCGAGCTCGCCGCCTACCCCTTCGGCTACGAGGACCTCGCGCCCTACTACGACCTGGTCGCCGAGCGCATCGGCATCCTGGGCGCCGACGACGACCTGGCCCGCTTCTATCCCCGGCACCGCCACCTGCTGCCACCGCTGGAGCTGGACGAGCACTCAACGCTGCTGCTCGCGAACTATCACGAGAAAAGGGAGCACATCCAGGGCGCGCTGTCCTGCCATGTCGGCCGCTCCAGGCTGGCGGTGCTCAGCCGCGACCTGGACCGGCGCCGGGCCTGCGACTACTCAGGCCGCTGCCTGTGGGGCTGCCCCAGCGGCTCCCTGTACACCCCCTCGCTCACCCTGGAGGAGTGCCTGGCCTTCCCCGGCTTCACCTACGTCCCCAACATGCTGGTCACCCATTTCCGCTACGCGGCCGGCCGCGCCATCGAGGCCGTGTGCGCTCTGGACCTCGAGCGCGGCACGCCCTGCGATTTCCCGGTGCGGCGGCTGGTGCTGGCCGCCGGCACGCTCTCCACGGCCAAGATCTTCCTGCAGTCCATCCAGCAAGGCTCCGGCCGGGCGCCCGTCCTGGCCGGCCTGATGGACAACCGCCAGGTGCTGGTGCCCTTCATCACCCTGGCCCTGGCCGGCCAGCCCTTCGATCCCGAGACCTACCAGTACCACCAGCTGGCCATGGGCATCGTCGGCACCGATCCCCGCGAGTACGTGCACGGGCAGATCACGACCCTGAAGACCGCCCTGATGCACCCGATCATCGAGAGCATGCCCCTGGACCTGAAGACCTCGCTGTTCCTGGGCCGCAGCCTGCACGCCGCCCTGGGAGTGGCCAACATCAACTTCCCCGACCGGCGGCGGCCGGGCAACACCGTGGCCATCGAGCCCGGCGCCGACCCGGCGCACGCCTGCCTGCGCATCCGGTACGCTCCCCCGCCCGGCGAGGGCCGGATTCTGCGCGCGCTGATCCGCAGGGTCAAGCGGATTCTATGGAAGCTGGGGGCGGTCGTGCCTCCCGGGATGTTGCACGTGCGCCCCATGGGCGCCAGCGTGCACTACGCCGGCACCATCCCCATGGCCCGGGAGCGCGCCGAGCTCGGCGCAAGCGAGGGGTGCCGCAGCCACGACTTCCCCAACCTGCATTTCGTCGACGGCACCTGCTTCCCGTTCCTGCCGGCGAAGAACCTGACCCTGACGCTGATGGCCAACGCTGCCCGGGTGGCCGACCGGGAATTCTGAGGGAACGCGGGGAGGGGGCGGCGGGTCCGGGCGCCTAGCGCTTCCACAGGCGGCGGGAACGCATCATGCGCCAGACCCCCTTCATGTCCAGCCACATGGTGCGCAGGATCTTGACCCGCGAATCGCGGTCCTCGATCCAGCGCACCGGCAGCTCCGTGACGCGGTAGCCCAGCTTGTGGGCCAGGAAGAGCAGCTCGGTGTCGAAGAACCACTCGTCATCCTTGATGAGGGGGAACAGCTCGTTGACCGCCTTCTTGGACATGGCCTTGAAGCCGCACTGGGCGTCGCTGAAGGGGAAGCGCAGCAGCAGCTTGAGGATGACGATGTATCCCTGGGAGATGATCTCGCGCCGGAGGCTGCGGTCGACCTGCGACCCCTTGTACTGCCGCGAGCCGATGGCCACGTCGCTGCCGTCGGCGATGGCCTGCACCAGGGGCGGCAGCGCCGCCAGGTCGGTGGAGAGGTCGATGTCCATGTAGCACAGGATCTCCGCCTCGCTGCGCTGCCAGGCGTGCTTGACCATGCGGCCGCGCCCCTTGCGCTCGAGGTGCCAGGCGCGCACGTCGGGATAGGCGGCCTCGAGCCTGCGGGCGACCTCGAGGGTGCGGTCGGTGGAGGCATTGTCGCCGATGGTGATGAACCAGCCGAAGGAGGTCAGGTAGCGGCCCAGGAAGTCGCGCAGGGTGGTGACGCTCCTCTCCAGGACGTGCTCCTCGTTGTAGACCGGGAGCAGGATATCGACTAGCGGATCCGTTTGAGCGTGATTCATCGATGGCTCCATGGGGAATCAAAAAGTAAATTATATTGCACCCGGATCTTCTGTTAATCCGGCCATTTGGCAACGAAACGGTGATAAAAGTGGCAAAATGCATGATTCCGGATTCTCACGTTTATGCCATCTCCTTGTTTGTCTTCAGATGATCCGCCAAACGGATGGTCAATGCCAGAATGGTGAAGGTGGGATTGGCGCAACCACTGGTGGGAAAGACAGACGAACCTGCGATGTAGGCATTCTCCAAGCCAAACATTCTGCAATTCGTATCGACCACGCCGTCGTCTGCTGTTCGTGCCATTCGCGTTGTGCCCATTTGATGCCAACTGTAATGCACATGTTCTATGGCTTTTTCGCCCAACACCCATTCCGAAAACTGCAGGCGTCCCAATCCATTTTGTCCAAGTTTCATTCCGAGGGTCCTCAAACTCAACAGGATTTTCTTCACCTCTTCGTCGGCCAGCTGCCAATCCAAGCGAATCTTAGGAATTCCAAATGGATCATTTGCATCGGAAAGAGTAACCCGACTCGAGGCGTTGGGATACTGCTCGGATATCACCAGTATGCGGGCCAGCCTTTCCGCTTGCTCTTCCCGGCCGTACAAATTCCGTAACGTTAACGAGACCCTTTCGCGCAGTTGGATTGGTATGATCGGCCGATTCAAATTAAACGCCGCATTGGGTAAACGGAGTTTATCACGCAATGGGCTGCCGATCTGAAAAAACGCACAGACAGGAATTTCCCTGAGAAACTGCTTCGGATCAGGCATGTGATACAGTTTCGAATTCGCATGGGGTCCGGAAAGCAGCACATGGGCGCACTTCATGTACGCGGGATGTTCCATGAAGTACAGCCCGATGTGGCGATTGCGAAAAACATCGGGAACGACTCGTCTTTGAGCCAATAAAAACCGGGCATTCTCCAATGCGCCGCAGGCAAGAACGAACAGCCTCGCACGAACGGTGAAGAATCGGTTCACTCCCGACGCCACCACCAGATGCGATATTCTATCACCGCAGGGGCCCGGCACAATGCGGATCACCGTTGAATTGATGTATACATCGATGATCTCAGACTTTTTAAGAATTCGGCTGAACTGTTTCGCGAAATTCAATGGATTGAAATGCCAAATCTTGCTTGTGATTTCATCGAAAGCAAAGCGGATTCTCTCGTATTGCGGACGGGACAGCTTTTCCGGATCAAACTCACAGGAAGTCCCTCCAAGCAACTTGTACGCCCGTTCATAGTATGGCCGCAGACTATCGTAGGAGATGGGCCAGCCGCTTCGTGGCAGACCGGCCTTCTCCACGAAATCATTGGGGTCCAACATGGCCACATATCCCGCCCAGATGTCCGATGTCCCCCCCAATCGCCTGGATCGGCATTCGGTCAACTTGTAGTCAAGGCCGACATTGTCGCCGGAAAAAAATTCCTCCAATCCAACTTTTCCGACCGACTCATCGCCCGCCTCCAAGACACAGATGCGCTTCCGGGTTTGGGCCAGTTCGAGTGCCAGCGTGATCCCTGCAGGTCCGGAACCAATGATGCAAAGGTCATAGTCGAGCACGACGCCGGGCTTGAGCATTCTGCCATTGACGATCATGCGACGATCAATCCCGAGCGATTCATGAGATTGAACGCGTAGATACCGACCTCGGTCCTGGTCAGCAACCAGCGTTTCACCATGATCACGTCCCCACGGGCAAAATCATGCTCAATCGCCCCACATAGGATTTGGGAAAAATTTCCTCGACGGAAAATCGATTGTTGCGCGTCGTACTTGTTCTTTATTTTCAGAATGCGCTCCGCAAGCCGATACTGCTCGGAATAGGGCAACTCGAGTGCTTCAAACAGGTCCTGCCCCAATCCGAAGCGCTTGAGCACGGCGAGGCTGCTTCGGCTCAGGAAAGGTTCCGCCTTCTTCCCTTTCCATAACGTAAACAAGGCCGTGGATGCTGAAACACAACCGGCGATGAACGCGGCGGCATGCAGTAAAAACGCCCTTCGGCTCACGTTCGATTCATCCCATGATTCCGACATCTTCCGCCTCCGTTCACTGAGTGGCCAACGGCCGGCTCAAGTATCCCCAGATGCCCATCAGAAGAACAATGAAAAAAATAATCAGCACCACTCCACGCAATATGGTATTGCGCCGGCTCGTTTCATCGGCACTCTCCAGAAAGGGGAAGGCGGCGAGGTACAACGCGACGATAAAGATCATTCCCAGTACCATGACCTCCCCCTCGACGAAAAGGACTCGAGGCGGAATGATCTTGAGCGTTTGGTACAAGAAAAGGAAACACCACTCCGGCTTGATGTTGGCGGGAGTTTGAGCAAAACGATTCGCCTCCTCGCCCAACTCGGGAGAAAACAGAAGCGCCAATAGAACAACGGCATTCAGGAGAACCACCCAAAACACCAGGATACGCTTCAAGAAATAGGGATGAAAGGGGACGTTGCGGATGCCCTTCCGCTTCGAGAGGGATTCAGGCACTCGCGGCTCATGCATGCCGTGAACCTGGATAAGGTATACATGAAAAACAATGACTCCCAGCATGAACAAGGGAAGCAGAATGGTATGAAACACGAAGAATACCGATAACATTCGCGGCGTGAACTCGCTGCCTCCTTGCAGGACATTCACCAGCGCCACACCGATCATGGGAATCTTTCTCACGATCTCGATCCCGATACTCGTCGCAGAATACGAGAGATCGTTCCAAGGCAGGAGATACCCGAAGAAACAAACCGCTAACATCGATCCCAGCAGAACCAAGCCGGAAATCCAGGTCAATTCCCTTGGAGTTCGGTAGGCTCCACTCCAAAACACCGTCAGCAAATGGAAGCAGGCGATCACGATCATCAAATTGGCCGCCCATTTATGAATGGAACGGACAATCCAGCCGTATTCCACTTGAGTAACCAGCATTTTTATACTATGGAAAGCACCGTCAACGGTCGGAACATAATAGAGGCTCATAAGAATCCCGGTCAGCACCTGCAGGACAAACAAAAAGAGGATGGCGCCTCCCAGGTAGTGTTTGACTGAGAATCCGCGGAGCGGGACCTTCTTGTTTATCAGAAACTTTTCAACTAAATCGCCCCGAGTTCTCGTCTCGAACCAAGTGAGTATTGATCGCAGCTGGATCATTCCATTTCAACTCCAGGTATAGAGACCTGAATCCGGTGTTTGCGGATAATTTTTACCTCCAGAGGGTCCAACGGCTCGGTGGGCGGACCGGAGATGTTTTTTCCATGCAGGTCGAATACGCCGTCATGGCAGGGGCAAATAATCCTCTCGGCCCTTGGGCTATACTGGACCAAGCATCCCAAGTGGGGGCATGCCGCGAAATAGGCCAGGAATTCGTCATTTTTCGTGTGGATAAGTATGGCCGGTTTTTCTCCATAGCGAAAGATCAGGCCACTGTTCCTTTCCACTTGGTCGACATGCTTCGCCAGGATCACCGATCTTGGCAATGCGTTTGTTGCGGCCTTGAACGGTGAAAAAAAACGGATCAATCCATAGAATGCAGCCCCAGCCCAGGTGAGGGCATTGCCAAACAAAAAATATTTAATGAACCCACGTCGTGAGCTCTTGACTTCGATTGCAGTGAGTTCAATGTTTTTATCGCTCATTCGATTCTCTGATTTACAAAAAATTGTATTTGATTATCGATCTGAAGTCAATACCACATTACTTCTGACATCGCAATATACATGTTTCAATGGATGCCAACAGATAGTTAAATACGTTCAGTTAAATATTGGACTCTGAGCTAACTCAAGAAGTGAGTTCCAGGTGGCGAGCGGGAGTCCGACATAAGGAGCTTTTGCCTATCAAATGCACCCTCCACTCCCAGTTCCTGGAATCCTATAAGGACACCATCGATGACGTCAAATCCCTTACCCAATCCTTGATCGATTACTTGATCCGGCACAATACTCACAAATCCCGCCAGGGCATTGGAAAATGCTCCCCTATGAAGTACCAATCCGATCGTTTTTTTTAGGCAACAGTCCAAGATGTACTGGACTCCGACAACGTTTTGACTTCATAGCATCTATTTGCTATAATCACCAAGTTAAAAATTCTCACGATAGACAAAATTTAATGAAAAACAAAATAAAACTATTTATTATTTTCAATTCTTTCATCGCGTTCAGCGGATTACTGATTCAGCTACAGATAGACTATGTCAGCCAGTTCGCCGCCCTGCTGGTGATCTTCGTCTTCCCGGCCGCCGGCCTCGTCCTGTTCAAGGAAAGCGCCGCCGCGCTCAAGGTCGCCCTGGGCTTCGTCTATTCCACCGTGATCTCCATGGCCATCCTGGCCCTCTTCGTGTCGGCCGGGATCCCGGCGCGGCCCCTCCCCTACATGGCGGCCCTGGCCCTGGCGGGCAACTCCCTTCTGCTATTCGGAATGCGCCGGGGGCCGGCCGTTGCCTTCTCCCGCAAGAGCGGGGGCTACTACCGGGCGGCGGTCCTGGTGGCGCTCGTTGCCGGCGGCCTCTCGTTCTGGGGCGCCACCCGGGTCGTGCCGGTGCTGCAGGACCACGACTCGGTCATGGAATGCCCGGCCTACGGGCTGGCCACGACCCTGAAGCCCTACTGCATCGAGACCCGGGTGCCCTTCTACCTGGCCAAGGGGCCCACCTCCCATTTCATCTACGCCTTTCCCCTGGTGCTGACCGGCAAGCTGGAGCGGGTCAAGCACTACTACGACAGCGCGCAGGCCGCGCTGGCCGCTCCCGACCCGGAGCGGAACATCGTCCGCCTCTGGCACGCCGAGTTCAAGCGCTGGTTCCCGGGCACGGCGCAGCGGGTGATCGTCGAGACCCGGACCACCTCCGTCTTCATCTCGATCATGCTGGCGCTGCTGCTGTTCACCGTCGTCGGCGAGATCGCCGCGTCCGACCTCCTGGCGCTGGCGCTCGGCGTCGTCTTCCTCACCCTGCCCGAGATCTTCGTCAGGAATTCCTACGCCGGCTACCAGAACGTCAGCAATTTCTTCCTGCTGCTGGCCCTGTACCTTTTCCTCAAGGATCGGGAAAACCTGGCCGTCCCCCTGCTTCTGGCCACCGTCAACCAGAAGTGCGTGATCATTCTGGGCCTGGCCGTCGCCTCCTGGCTGCTGCTGAATTGGCCGGGATGGAAAAAGGCGCTGCGCAACCGGACGCTCGCCGGCCTGGCGGCCGGGATGCTCCTGCTCTACGCCTACGGCTGGATCATCCACCCCGCCAGCCTGCTGCAGGACCAGTTCCAGCGCCACGGCGTCGACCGCCTGCTGCACCAGAATCCCATCCCCGGGATGAACTACCCCTCCTTCTGGGGGCTGTGGAAAATGTTCTTTCTCAACTACGGGGTGCTGTTCGTGCTGCTGGCCGCGGCGGCCGTCGCCCTGCTGCTGCGCGAGCGCCGGGCGTTCCCCCGGGCCACGGTGCTGGCGGCGCTGATCGCCGCCACGGCGATGGTCTTCTCCCTGGTGGACTGGAAGATGACCAAGCATCTCGACCTCATGGTCCCGGCCATGGTCTTGGCCATGGCCTGCGCCTGGCGCCTGCGGCTGCGGAGCGCGCCGCGGAAATGGCGGCTTCTGGCCCAGGCCGGCCTGGGCGCAATCCTGCTGGTCAACGGTTGGATCATCGTCAAGCTGGCCCAGGATTTCAGCTGGCTGAAGGTCAGCCCCATCTGGTAGGACCCGGGGATGCGTCTCAATTTCAAGCTTCTTTCGTGCCTGGAGCGGCCACTGTTCCCGCGCGAGCCGCAACTGACCGGCTCGCCGCACCGGCGGCCGGTCAAGGAAAAGATCCTGAAGATCCTGAAGAAGCTGTCCTGAGCGGGACGCCGGCGCCGGGAACGGATTGACTTTCCCGGCCGAATGCTTTATAAACCGGGTGACCGCCGCCTTGCACTGCGCCAGGAGCACGATCCATGCCTAAGCTGAAGAGCATCGCCGTTGAGGGCGTTTTCATCGCCGCGCCGCCGCTCCTCGCCCTCGCCATCTTCCGGCTGATCCGCGCCTTTCCCCTCCAACCCTACGTCTCGATCCTGGGCTCCATCCTCAGCCTGGCGCTGGTTGCATCGCTCTTTCTCAAGCTGGACTTCAAGTGGCTGGTCCTGCTGCGCGCCACCGGCGTCGGCCTGCTCTACCTCTTCTGGCTGAAGGACGTTCCCTTCAACTTCGAGGGCATGTTCGGCGACAACCACTACTACACGCTGGCCATCGAGAAATTCTACTACGCCTTCCTGCCCTGGTCTCACGAATACCACGGCATCCACTTCTCGCTGCCGCCGCTGTTCTTCTTCGTGATCGGCCGCGTGGGCGCCCTGCTGGGGGTCGCCCTGCCCGACCTGCTGAAGTACTCGGCTTTCCTCTTCGTGATCTACCTGCCCTATGTTTGGGGCTATTTCCTGGGCGGCGTCTTCAAGAAGGACAAGTGGCTGGCCGCCTTCATCCTGTCGCTGCTGGTCGCCTTCAAGAACCCGCTCCCCGAGTACAGCTCCCTGGCCTTCCTGGCCCAGAAAGGCTGGCGTTTCCTGGGCATGTTCCTGATCCTGGTCTGGTACATGTGGTTGAAGAGGAAGCGGCCCCATTTCCTCAAGGCCGGCCTGGCCGCCGGCGTCCTCTTCGCCCTCGACTTCTCCCCCTTACTCTTCATTTCCATGGCCATCGCCTACGACCTGATCGCCTCCGGCGTTGCCGCGCTCAGGAACCGGGCCGGGCTGGCGAAGCTCGTACGCGACCTCGGCGCCGGGATGTTCTACTACCTCCGCCTGGGGATCGTCGCCCTGCTGCTGAACGCCGTCTGGCTGGTGCCGGTGGTGCGGGACCTGCTGACCCACCGCCTGGGGACCTCTTTCAACAATTTCTTCGCCGCCAGCGAGGGCCATGCCAGCATCCTGCAGTCGTTCGCCCTGCTCGATCCCTTCGACCTGCTCTCCATCGCCCTGCTGGTCGGCCTGGCCAACCTGTTCCTCAACCTCACGCGGCGGGGCGAGGTCGACTCCCTGCGCTCGGCGCTGCTGGGCCTGCTGGCCTTCATCCTGGTCTTCTACGTCCTCAACTTCCTCGGCACGCCGATCCCCATGCAGCACGTATCGCTGTTCATCCTGCACATCCTGGCCCTGGCCGCGGTCTTCCTGGCGGTGCGCTTCCAGGGTCAGGTCCTGCTGCGGCTGGCCCTGGCGCTGCTGGTCCTCTTCAGCGTCTCGCGCCTGAACGAGAACCGCCAGAATCCGTACGCCCTGAACCTGGCCCGCAAAAGCGCCGCCATCCACGCCCGCGGCGAGGCGCTGCGCCGGGAGCACGACCTGTTCGGCAAGGTGGTCTTCCCCACGACCAACGAGCTGTTCTTCGGCAAGAACACCTACTCCTTCATCACCGCCGACTTCTTTTCCGACGCCGCCGCCTCCTTCGACGACCGCCTGGCCTACATCCAGGAAACCTACCGGCGCTCGCGGACCGAGGGGCCGGCTGCACTGCACCGCGACCTGAAGCGGACCCCCTTCGGCGCGGTCCACTTCCTGCTCCTGGAGCGCGACGGGGAGGGCGAGCTCCTCTTCTCGGTCAACGCCTACCACAACGACCTGAAGGAGTTCCGCTCCAAGCGCCGCTTCTTCCGTTTCCGGCGCGGCGATTTTCCCGAACCGTACTTCCGCGAAATCTACAGCG
>JAFGST010000155.1 GCA_016934475.1 Candidatus Aminicenantota bacterium
CCGGCGCAGAGGAAGAGGCCGGCCTTGGCCAGGCCGTGCATCAGGATGAAGAGCAGCGAGCCGGAGACGCCCATGGGATTCATCACCGAGAAGCCGAGGAAGATGTAGCCGATCTGGCTGATTGTGGAGTAGGCCAGGATGCGCTTCATGTCGTTCTCCACGGCGGCGGCCGCGGCCGACACCAGGCTGGAGAAGACGACCAGGATGGGGATGGCCTGCTGCCAGCCCTCGGGAAGCTTGAAGGTGTAGCTGAAGAGTCGGGCGTAGGCGTAGACGCCGATCTTGACCAGCACCGCCGCGTGCAGCAGGGCGGTGACGGTGGTGGGCGCGACGCCGGCGTCGGGGAGCCAGGTGTGCAGCGGCACGGTGGCCGACTTGGAGAACATGCCCAGCAGGATCAGCAGAACGGCGACGCCCGGGATCAGTGTGCCGCGCATGGCGGTGAGGTCGAAGGTGCCGGTTTGGTCGTAGATGAGGATGAAGCCCAGGAGCATGAACACGGCGCCGAAGAAGGTCACCAGGAAGGCCTTGTCGGCCTTGATCACGTACTCCCGCACCCGGTAGAAGCCGATCAGGCGCCAGCAGGCGATGGCGGCGATCTCCCAGAAGAGGTACATGAAGACCAGGTTGGCCGAGAAGACCAGCCCCATCATGGCGCCGATGAAGAGCAGCACGATCAGGTAGTACTCGTTCTGGTTCTCCTCGTGGCCGATGTAGCCCAGGGAGTAGATGACGATCAGGGCCCCGACCAGGGAGGAGACCACGGCCATGAAGATGGACAGGGCGTCGGCCACGACGATGAAGTCGAGGCCGAGCAGCATCTTCTGGCGGAAGGCCAGCTCACCTCCTTTGAGAGCGAAGGGGATCAGCAGCGAGGAGAAGGCGGTGGTGGCCAGGGCAAGGAGCACCGACCAGAACGATCGGGCCCTTTTCGAGATGAGGCCGGCCAGGGGGATGGTCAGGGAGCCGACAATGGGCACGAAAACCGTTAGTAGTACGATGGTTTGTATGTTGTTTGTCATGATTTTTTAAGGTTCATTATATGGGTTTAATCCACGATGTCAAGAGAAAAAAACTTCCCGCGCGCTCGATGCGGGCGGCGCTTGCTTTCCCGGCCGGGATCGGCTATAAAAAAGCCATGGAAACGAAGAAGATCGTAGTCATGCAGAAGCTGCTCAAGGCCAACGATGCCGTCGCCGAGGGGATCCGCCGGGACCTGAGGAAGAAGAACGTGTACTATGTCAACCTGATGAGCTCGCCCGGCTCGGGCAAGACGACGCTGGTCGAGGAGACGGTGAAGAGGCTGGGCCGGAGGATCAAGGTCATCGAGGGCGACATCCAGACCACGCTGGACGCCGAGCGCCTGCAGAAGCTGGGCATCCAGGCCTTTCAGATCAACACCGGCCCCTTCGGCGGCGACTGCCACCTGGAGGCCTCCTGGATCCAGGCGGCGATCGCCGAGCTGGGAGGCGACGGCATGGACTACCTCTTCGTGGAGAACATCGGCAACCTGGTCTGCCCGGCCGAGTTCGACGTCGGCGCCCACCTGAACGTGCTGTTGCTCAGCGTGACCGAAGGCGAGGACAAGCCGCTGAAGTACCCGCTGGCCTTCCAGGTCTCCCACCTGTGCCTCGTCACCAAGACCGACCTGCTGCCGCTGAAGTACTTCTCTCTCGAAGCCTTGCGCGCCAACATAAAGAAGGCGAACCCCGCCTGCGCCGTCATCGAGGTCTCGGCCCACGGCGGCGCCGGCATGGAAAGCTGGATCGCGATCCTCAAGAACAAGCCGGGGATGAAATAGCGGATCTCGGTCAACGGTTTACGGTGTACGGTTTACGGTAAGAAATAGTCCTATTCGAGCTCTTAGTGTTAGTGATAGTGTTAGCAGCAGCATTGATTGTTCTATTGCTGTTACTCGTCACGCCTCACGCGTCACGATAGTTCGATAGAAATCCTGCCGTCCGCCGTCCACCGAGTGCCTTTTTCTTCCTCTCGCCTATAGCCTATTGCCTTTTACCGTCTACCGTCCACCGTCCACCGTCTACCAAGTGCTTTTTACTTGTACCTTTTGCCATGCTGCCGATGATCTCCTTCAGATGCATCTCCCTCCCGCCGACCACGTCGATGGCCGTGGAGCCGCAGCCGGGGCAGGCGAACTCGGGGCGCGCGATCTCGGTCTCCTTGCCGCAGGCGCGGCAGGCGATGCGCACCGGGACGGTCTCGATGACCAGCCGGGAGCGGCGCAGGGCGGGGCAGTCCTTCTTCAGCAGTCGGAAATGCTCCTGCAGCAGGTCGGGGACGACGCTGTGCAGGCGGCCGATGAGCACGGTGACGGTCCGGGCCGCGGCGACCTTCTCCCGCTCCAGCGCCTCCAGGGCGCCCTGGACGATGGCCGCGGCGATGGCTCCCTCGTGCATGTCAGCAGATGCGGGGCAGGATCTCCCCGGAGGGGGGCATGACGATGCGCTCGCTGCCGGCGCGGGTGTCCATGACCACGCGCCCCGGGTGTTCGCCCGTGATCTCGCCGATGCGCCGCGCCCCCCTGCCCAGCGGGTGGCGGCGCAGGAGCCGCAGCGCCTTTTCGGCGTCGCGCTTCGCCGCCACCAGGAGCACCTTGCCCTCGTTGGCCACGTGCAGGGGGTCGAAGCCCAGCAGGTCGCAGACCGCCGCGACCTTGGCCGGGATGGGCAGCTGCTCCTCGCGGATGCGCACGCCGAAGGCCTGCCCTTGCGCCAGCTCGTTCAGGGTCTGGGCCAGGCCGCCGCGGGTCGGGTCGCGCATGAAGGGCACGTCCAGGGCGCGCAGGCCGCGGATGAGCCCCCAGAGGGGCGCGACGTCGCTGCGCACGCTGGCTTTCAGGCCGAACTCGCCGCGGGCGGTCAGGACCGATATGCCGTGAAGGCCGAGCGGGCCGTTGAGCAGCAGGGCGTCGCCGGGCCGGGCCCGCTCGGGCCGTACCGGCCGGTAGAAGATCGGGCGGCCGATGCCGGCGGTGGTGATGAACAGGCCGTCGGCCTTGCCCTTCTCCACCACCTTGGTGTCGGCGCAGACGACGCGCGCCCCGCTCTGGCGGCACGCCTTGGCGATCGAGGTCAGGATCTTCTCCATCAGGGCGACGGGGAAGCCCTCCTCGATGATGAAGGCGATGGAGAGGTAGAGGGGCTCGGCGCCCATGACCGCCAGGTCGTTGACCGTGCCGCAGACCGCCAGGCGGCCGATGTCGCCCCCCGGGAAAAAAAGCGGCCGCACCACGAAGGAGTCGGTGCTGAAGACCTGGCCG
>JAFGST010000018.1 GCA_016934475.1 Candidatus Aminicenantota bacterium
CCAGCTCCTTGCCGGCCCAGGCCAGGATCATCTCGTACACCTGGCCCACGTTCATGCGCGACGGCACGCCGAGGGGATTGAGCACGATGTCCACGTGTCGGCCGTCGGCCAGGAAAGGCATGTCCTCCACGGGCAGGATCTTGGCGACGACGCCCTTGTTCCCGTGGCGGCCGGCCATCTTGTCGCCCACCGAGATCGTGCGGTTGACGGCAATCAGCACCTTGACGATCTTGATGATGCCCGGAGCGAACTCGTCGCCGCGCTTCATCTGGTCGATCTTCTCCTGCATCTCCTGCTTCAGGGCGTCGACGTGCAGGCGCACCTTCTTCTCCACTTCCCCGACCAGGGCCCGGCTCTCCTCGCTGATGTGCTTCTTGATCTCCCGCAGGAAGGCCTCGTCCATCGTCTCCAGGTCCTTGGCCGGGATGGGGCGTCCCTTCACGTACTTGCTCTTGTTGTGCTTTAGGGACTTGACCAGTTTCTCGCGGCGCAGCAGCCGGGCGATCTTCTGGAACTTCTCGGCGACCAAAATTTTCTTCTCGTCGACGAAGTTGCGCTCCATCTTGGAGGTCTCGAGGCGGTCGATCTCCTCGGCGCGCTTGTCCTTCTTCTGGCCGCGGCGGGTGAAAACCTTGACGTCGATGACCGTGCCCTCGACCCCCGGCGGGCAGTAGAGCGAGGAGTCCTTGATCTCGGAGGCCTGCTCGCCGAAAATGGCCCGGAGCAGCTTTTCCTCGGGCGAGAGCTGCGTCTCCCCCTTCGGGGAGACCTTGCCGACCAGGATCTCGCCGGGCTTGACCTTGGCGCCGATGCGCACGATGCCGCTCTCGTCGAGGTTCCTCAGCGCCATTTCCGAGACGCTGGGGATGTCACGCGTGATCTCCTCGGGGCCCAGCTTGGTCTCGCGCGCCTCGATGGTCTCCTCGACGATGTAGATGGAGTTGAACGCCGAGGTCTTGACCAGCCGCTCGCTGAGGATGATGGCGTCCTCGTAGTTGTAGCCGCGCCAGGGAACGAACGCGGCCAGGATATTTCGGCCCATGGCCAGCTCGCCCTTGTCGGAGGCCGGCCCATCGCAGAGGATCTGCCCCCTCTCCACCCGTTCGCCGACCTTGACCAGCGGCCGCTGGTTGATGATGGTGTTCTGATTGGAGCGGCGGAACTTCTGCAGTTCGTAGAGGTCGGCGCGGATCTCGGAGAAGTTGTTCTCGTCGGCGTTGTCGGCGTCGACGCGCACGATGATGCGCTCGGCGTCGGCGTTCATCACCACCCCGGAGCGGCGGCAGACGACGACCATGCCCGAGTCCTTGATCAAACGGTGCTCCATGCCGGTGGCCACGATGGCCGCCTCGGGATTGATCAGGGGCACGGCCTGGCGCTGCATGTTGGAGCCCATCAGGGCGCGGTTGGCGTCGTCGTTCTCCAGAAAGGGGATCAACGCCGCCGAGATGGACACGATCTGCTTGGGCGAGATGTCGATGTAGTTGATTTCCATGGGGTCGACCAGCACGGTCTCGCCCTCCTTGCGGGCATTGACCTTGCGGGCGACCAGCCGGCCCTTGTCGTCCAGCTCGGCGTTGGCCTGGGCGATGGTGTACTTCTCCTCCTCCCAGGCGCTTAGGTAGTGAGGATGGTAGCGGAGCATGGGCGGCTTCTTGTCGGCCTTCTGCAGGCGGGCCACCTCGGCCTGGGCCTCGTTGGCGCGGACGATATCGCGGAAAGCGAACTTGGAGTCCCCGGCGTATTCGACGAGGAAATAATCGACCACCTGCCCTTCCTCCACCTTGCGGTACGGCGTTTCGATGAAGCCGTACTCGTTCACGCGGGCATAGGTGGTCAGCGAGGAGATCAAGCCGATGTTGGGGCCTTCAGGGGTCTCGATGGGGCAGATGCGGCCGTAGTGCGAGGAGTGCACGTCGCGTACCTCGAAGCCGGCCCGCTCACGGTTCAGGCCTCCGGGGCCGAGCGCCGAGATGCGGCGCTTGTGGGTGGTCTCGGCCAGGGCGTTGGTCTGGTCCATGAACTGCGAGAGCTGCGAGGTGCCGAAAAACTCCTTGAGAGCGGCAAAAACCGGCTTGGTGTTGAGCAGCTCGCGCGGCAGCACCACGGAGATGTCGGGAGAATTGGTGATCCGTTCGCGGATGATCTTTTCCAGGCGCATCAGCCCGATGCGGAACGCGTTCTCCACCAGCTCGCCGACGGCGCGGATTCGGCGGTTGGCCAGGTGGTCGATGTCGTCGACGCGCATGCTGCCGGTGCGGTCGAACTTCAGCTTGAGGAAATAGCGCACGATCTGCACCATGTCCTCCAAGGTCAGGGTGAAGATGTCCTGGTTGAAATCCTCCTTGAACCCGAGCTTGATGTTCAGCTTCATGCGGCCCACGGAGGAAAGGTCGTAGCGCTTGGGGTCAAAGATCATGTTCTCGAAGAATTTCCGCGAACCTTCCAGGGTGACGGGCTCGCCGGGGCGCATCTTCTTGAATACCTCGATGAAGGCGTCGCCCTGGTTCTTGGCCACCTTGTCCTCGGTCTCTCCCTCGGCTTGGACGGCCAGCTTGTCGGCGCCTTCGGCATCCTTGCGCTTCTTGTCCTTGCGCAGGGTGTAGGCCAGCATGGAACCCAGCTCCTCTTCCTCGCTTTCGGGGAAAAAGACCTTGAACTCGCAATCCAGCTTGCGCAGCTTCTTGATCTGGGCGGTGCCGATGGCCTCATTGAGCCTCAGCACGCCCTCCAAGTCAGCGGCGGCGTAGATGTCCTCGAACAGCTCGACGTCCACCGGCACGTACTCGATGCCGAGCTTCTCCAGGTCCTTGATGTGCTTGATTGTCAGCTTCGTTCCGGCGGGCAGCACCTCGCGGCCCTTGGCGTCCAGCACCGGCGCGGTCAGCTTGTTGTCCTTCAGGAAGCGGGAATTCTGGAAATAGAATACCCCGTTCTGAACCCTGGCCTGGACGAGGGTATAAAACCGCTTGAGGATCTCGCCGTCGTCGGCGAGCCCCATGGCTTTCAGGAACGTCGTGACGTTGATGCGCTTGGTCTTCTTGTCCAGGCGCACCTGCAGCAGGTTCAGCTTCTCCTCGAGCTCGATCCAGGCGCCGCGGGCGGGGATGATCTTGGCCGTGAATTCTCCACGCGATTTTCCGGGCATGAAGTAGACGCCGGGGGAACGCTGCAGCTGGGAGACGACCACCCGCTCGGTACCGTTGATGATGAAGGTTCCCTTCTCGGTCATGAAGGGGATCTCCCCGAAGAAGATCTCCTGCTCCTTGACATCGCGGATGATCCTCTCGCCTTTCTTGTTCTCGCCGTACAGGGCCAGGCGCAGCTTCACCTTCAGGGGGATGGAGTAGTCGAAGCCCTTATCCAGGCACTCCTCCGGGCTGCTGGGCATCTTGAGCCGCACCCGGTCGCCGCAGAGCTCGCAGGTCTTGAAGACGACGGTCCCCTTTTCGTGGCACTCGCCGCAGACCGAGTTCTGGCCGGTTTCGCACTCGGCCGAGAGAACGGCGCCGCAGCGCTGGCACAGCGGCATCGAGTTCTCGATTGACTGCAGGGCGCCGCACTTGCAAACCCAGTCGCCGAGGGAGTAGGAAACGAAATCGAGGATGGCGGTCTCCTTGAAGTCGGAGATCGGGAAGATGGACTTGAAGGCCGCCTGGATGCCGATGTTCTTGCGGTTCTCCGGCAGCTGGTCGATCTGCAGGAAGGTGTGGTAGGAACGCTTCTGGATCTCGAGCAGGTCGGGAACCTCGACGGGGCTTGCGATGCGGGAGAAACTCACCCGTTGCACATACTTGTTAGATGATTGCATGGCGATCCTTCAATTTTTTATTTTCCGAAAAGGCGATTAAAAGAAGCATCGACTACTTGATCTCGATCTCGGCTCCTACTTCGGCGAACTTCTTCTTGATGGTCTCGGCTTCTTCCTTGGAAACGCCCTTCTTGACGGAGGCCGGAGCCTTGTCCACGACGTCCTTGGCTTCCTTCAGCCCCAGGTCCGTGACTTCACGGACCACCTTGATGACGTTGATCTTCTTGTCGCCGACGTTCTTCAGCACGACCTCGAAATCGGTCTTCTCCTCGGCCTGGGCGGCCTCAACGGCCGCAACAGGGGCGGCGGCGACGGCGGCCATCTCCGCCTTGATGCCGTAGCGGCTTTCGAACTCCTTGATGTAGTCCGCGAGCTCCAGCACCGTCAGCTTATCCAGATGCTTGAAGAAATCTTCCTTCTTGATGTCTGCCATTATCCGTTTCCTCCTTTTTCTTTTTCTTTTTTATCTTGCAGATTTTTCAGCAGGATCACCACGTGGGTCAGCGGCGACGACAGCGCCGAGCCGAAGCGGCGCAGCGGCATGCCGATGGAATAGACCAGCTGGGCCAGCAGCTGCTCCTTCCCGGGCAGCGTGGCCACTTCGAGGACCTGCTTGTCGCTGACCAATCTTTTCTCGATGAAGCCCGACATGATCCTGATCTTCTTGCTCTCCTTCTCGAACTCGACCAGGACCTTGGCGGTCTCGACGAACTTCTCGTTGCTGTAAGCCAGGGCCAGTGGGCCTTGGAACAGCTCCCGGCCGACGGCCATCTGGCCGCTGGCCACCTTCTCAAAGTACTTGATGGCCAGCCGGTTCTTGACCACCTTGATGTTGGCTCCCAGAGCCTTGATGCGGCGGCGCAGGCTTCCCATCTCGGAAACCTTCAGCCCGCGGTAATCGAAGAGGTATACGCCGTTGCTGTTGAAGATCTCGGCCAGGGCGTCCACCGACTCCTTCTTTTTTTCAAGTATCCGTGCGCTTCCCATGCTGCTCTCCTGTGCCTAGCTTTCCAGTTCCGAGATGTCGATCTTGATCGAGGGGCTCATGGTCGAAGAGAGGTAAACGCTCTTGACGTACTTGCCCTTGAGCGTCACCGGGCGCGCCTTCAGGATGGCGCCGATCAGAGTCCGGGCGTTCCCGGCGATGTGTTCGGCCTCGAAGGAGGTCTTGCCGATACTGGAATGGATGATGCCGCTCTTGTCGACGCGGAACTCCACCCGCCCTTTCTTGATCTCACTGACGGCGTCCTTGACGTTGAAGGTCACCGTGCCCGACTTGGGGCTGGGCATGAGGCCCTTTGTCCCCAGCGCCTTGCCGAGGCGGCCGACGCTCTTCATCATGTCCGGGGTGGAGATGACCACGTCGTAGTCGAACCAGTTTTCTTTCTGGATCTTCTCGACGATCTCATCGCCGCCCACGAAGTCGGCGCCGGCCTCGCTGGCCTCCTTCTGCTTCTCGCCGGCGGCGATGACCAGGACGCGCTTGACCTTCCCCGTGCCGAAGGGCAGGACCACGGTCCCGCGCACCATCTGTTCGGGATACTTGGGATCGACCGACAGCCGTACCGATACGTCCACCGACTCGTCGAACTTGGAGGCCTTGATCTCCTTGAGCAGGGCGGCGGCTTCCGCGACGGCGTAGGACCGCTCCTCGATCCGCTCCTTGGCCTTGACGTATGCTTTTCCGCGCTTGGACATTATTGGATCTCCAGGCCCAGGCTGCGGGCCGAACCCTCAATGATGCGGATGGCCTGCTGCAGGTCCTGGGTGTTGAGGTCTTCCATCTTGGCCTTGGCGATCTCCTCCAGCTGTTTGCGGGTCACCTTGCCCACCTTGTTCTTGTTGGGCTCCCCGGAGCCCTTCATAATGCCGGCGGCCTTCTTCAGAAAGTAGGAGGCCGGCGGGGTCTTCATCTTCAGGGTGAAGGTCTTGTCGGGGTGGACATGGATGTCCACGGGAATGATCATGTCGTCTTCCATCTTGGCGGTCAGCTTGTTGAACTGGTTGACGAACTCCATGATGTTCAGGCCATGCTGGCTCAGGGCCGGTCCGACCGGCGGAGCGGGAGTGGCCTTGCCGGCGGGGAGCTGCAGCCGGAATGTTTTGAGGACCGCCTTCATTTTGGGGCTTGCCATGGGTGTTTCTCCTATATTTTTTCCACTTGCAGGTAATTCAAATCCACCGGAGTGGCGCGGCCGAAGATGGTCACGATCACCTTCAGCTGGCTCTTCTCCTCGTTGACCGCGTCCACGATGCCGTTGAAGTTGATGAAGGGGCCGTCGATGATCTTGACCCCCTCGCCGACGTCGAAATGATACTTGGGCTTGGGCGTCTCCTGGGTGGTCTCGATGTGCTTCAGAATGGTGGCCACTTCCTTGGCCGAAAGGGGCTTGGGCCTCTTGCCGGCGCCGACGAAACCGGTCACCTTGGGGGTGTTGCGCACGAAGTACCAGTTCTTGTCGTTCATCTCCATGTTCACCAGGATATACCCCGGAAAAGAGCGCTTCTCGCTGACGACCTTCCTGCCGTCGCGGATCTCGATGACGTTCTCCTTGGGGATGACGATCTCGTCAATCTGGCCCTGCATGGAATACTTGTTGATCTTTTCATTGAGGGCCTTGACCACGAACTCCTCGGCCCCGGAAAAGACGTGGATGATGTACCAGTCCATGTGAGCGCCGTCCCCTTAGTGGAAGAAGCTGCCGATGCGCCGGAAGATGCGGGCGAAGATGAAGTCCACGCCGAACAGGTAGATGCCGAAGAACAGGGAGATGACGATGACCGCGATCGTGGTCTTGACCAAATCGTCCTTGCTGGGCCAGGTGACCTTCTTCATCTCGCCGCGGACTTCCTTCAAGTAGGCCCCCATGCGTTTGAATATATTTTTTTCTTTTCCCATGTGTTTCATGCAGGTCAGAAGGGACTCGAACCCCCAACCCCCGGTTTTGGAGACCGGTGCTCTACCATTGAGCTACTGACCTATTTGACCTCC
>JAFGST010000156.1 GCA_016934475.1 Candidatus Aminicenantota bacterium
AACCGCGAGGCCACCTATCGCGAGCTGAAGGGCAAGGCCTACGACAACTACTCCGACGTGCGTTCAAGCGCCCTGATCACCAGCCTGAAGCAGGAGTATTCGGCCAAGGAGTCGGAGTACAAGCGCAAGTCTCAGATCTTCCAGGACTCCTACCCCGAGATGCAGCGGCTGAAGACGCAGTTGGAGGGACTGCAGAAGCGCATCGTGGAGGAGACGGCCGACGTCGCCCGCAAGGCGCTGAACCAGGCCGAGGCCGACTACCAGGCGGCGCTCAAGAAGGAGAACTACCTGCAGGAGATGCTCGACCAGCAGAAGGGGAGCGTGGTGTCGAGCAACGCCAGCGCCATCTACTACAACAGCCTGAAGATCGAGGTGCAGAACATGACCAACCTCCTCGACTTCCTGACGCGCAGGCAGAAGGAGTCGATGCTGAGCTCGCGCCTGGAGGGGCTGGAGACCTCGAACATCAAGGTCGTCGACCGCGCCGCCGTGCCGCAGCGCCCCTTCGCCCCCAACAAGCAGCGCACCCTGCTGCTGGCGCTGATGCTGGGCCTGGGCGGCGGCGTCTTCCTCATCTTCGCCCTCAACTACCTGGACAACACGGTGAAGTCGCCCGAGGAGGCGGAGAAGCTGCTGCGCCTGCCGGCGCTGGGCTTCGTGCCCGCCGTCGGCGCCAAGGCCAGCCAGTCCTATTACAACCACTATTATTCCGACCGCCGCAAGCAGGCGGCCGAGCAAAAGATCCGCGCCATCGAGCTGGTCAACCTCAAGGACCCCGAGTCGACCTTCGCCGAGCACTACCGCAACGTCCGCACCTCGCTGCTCCTCTCCACTCCCGATTCTCCGCCCAAGACCTTCGTCGTCACCTCGGCGCTGCCCCAGGAAGGCAAGACCGTGACCGTCGTCAACCTGGCCGTGGCCTTCACCCAACTGGGCAAGAAGGTGCTGATCCTCGATGCCGACCTGCGTAGGCCGCGGGTGCACAAGATCTTCCGCCTGAAGAACACCGCCGGGCTCACGACATTCCTAGTGGGGCGCGGGCGCATCGAGGACGTCATCCACCGCTACCCGGCCGAGCCCAACCTGCACGTCATCCCCTCGGGCCCCATCCCGCCCAACCCGGTGGAGCTGGTCATCTCCAAGGGAATGAAGGAGGTGATGGCCGCCCTGCGCCAGCACTACGACTTCATCTTCATCGACGCCCCGCCCATGATGGGCATCCAGGACGCCATCCTGCTGGGTGAGCACGCCGACGGCATGCTGCTGGTAGCCTGGGGCGGCAAGACGCCGCGCAAGGCGATCGAGAAGGCCCGCGACGAGATCCAGAAGTTCAACGTCAGGCTCTTCGGCCTGATCCTGAACAAGGTCAACATGCGCCGCTACGCCTACGCCTACTCCTCGTATAGCTATAAGTACGGCGAGTACCGCGAAGAAGAGTCCCAAGGGTAGTCATGATCGACCTTCACGGCCACTACCTGCCCGGCGTCGACGACGGCGCTCCCGACCTGGAGACCTCGCTGGCCATGCTGCGCCTTGCCGTAGTTGACGGCATCGAGGCCGTGGCGGTCACCCCCCACGCCTGCTCCTCGCTGAGCAAGATCAAGGACCTCACCCTCCTGCGTAGCCGCCGCGACGAGTGGCTGGCGGTCTTGAAGGAACATGATCCCGGAATCAAGGTATGCTTCGGCGCCGAGGTGTTCTTCACCTCCGATCTGCTGCCGCTGCTGCGCGAGAACCGCGACCTGCTGACCATCAACGACGGCTCCTATTTCCTCCTGGAATTCCCCGCCGACTACGTCTATGCCCACAGCAAGGAGTTCGTCTTCAGGATCCTGACCGAGGGCTTCATCCCCATCATCTCCCACCCCGAGCGCAACGCCGAGATCCAGCGCTCGCCCGCAATCCTGCGCGACCTGGTCAGGGCCGGCGCCCTGTGCCAGCTCAACGCCGGCAGCCTGCGCGGCGACTTCGGCCATATGGCGCAGCGCTGCGCCTACGATCTCATCCAGGGCAACCTGGTCCACGCCATCGCCTCCGACGCTCACGACCTGGATAAGCGAAAGCCGGAGTTGTCCTATGTGCCGGCACTCCTTCATGGCGTTGATCCGGAAAAGATTGACCTTTATTTACGTGACGTCCCCAGGGCGGTGATCGCCGACGAGGCCATCCCCGACATCGGCGAAGCCACTTCTCCTGATCGCCATCGTACGTTCTTCGACTTTTTCAGGAAGCGCGGAACATGAAGCCCAAGGGGCTCCGCTTCTTTTTACAGGCCCTGGTGATCCTTTCGCCCCTGCCCTTCGGCTCCATGGGCGGAATCTGGGAGCCGCTGTGCTTCCTGCTTTTCGTCGTGTTCGCCCTGCTGGCCCTGCGCCGGGGGGAGGCTCCCTTCACTTTCCTGTACCAGCGCCCGGCCCGCCTCCTGGCCCTGGCGTTTTTCCTCCTTGTCGCGTTTCAGCTCCTGCCCCTGCCCCTGTTCGTTTTGCGCTGGATCTCTCCCGGCGTCCCCCGCGTCCTGGAAAGCGTATCCGGTTCCCTTCCCGCCTTTCACTCCCTGAGCCTGGTCCCCGGCGAGACGGCGCTGGCCCTGGCCCGCTTCCTGGCTTATGCCCTGTTCTTTTTTGCGGTGCTGCGCCTGGAGTGGGAAAAGAAGGATATTTTCATTCTGCTGGGAACCGCAGTCGCTTCCGGAGCGGCGCAGGCCCTGTTCGGCCTGCTCAAGCTGGGGCAGGGCAACAAGATGTTTTTTCTCTTCTTCCTGGAGGATGACCACGCCCCCGGATTCCTGCGCGGAACGATCTACAATGCCGACCATTTCGCCTTCTACTTGGAGCTCCTCTTTCCCATCGCCCTAGGCCTGCTCTTCGCCCGCCTGCACCTCTTCGATCCTGGAGAGAACCTGCGCGAGAGGGTGTTGAACGTCGCCCAGGACCGCGCCATCATCCCCCTCTTCCTGGCGCCCGTAGCGCTGGCCGCCGCCGTCTACCTCAGCGGCTGCCGCGCCGGGATCGCCGTTCTCGGCCTCTCCGTCCTGTTCTTCGCCCAGATGTCGGTCTACCTGCGGGTGAGTTTCAGTGTCCGCCGCCATTTGCGCCTGGTCTTCATCCTCGGCACCCTGCTGGCCGTCTTCGTCGGCCTGCAGAGCACGCTTGACAAGTTCCTCCACGGCAGCTATATCGAGGCCAGCCGCTGGGATTACTGGGCCAACGCCCTGGCCATGTTCCGCGACTTCCCCCTCTTCGGCACCGGTCTGGGGAGTTTCAGGTACGCTTACTTCCTTTACGGCAGGGAGGCGGGCCTGGTGGCCCACGCCCACAACGAGTACGTCGAGTCGCTGAGCGACCTGGGCATCGTGGCTTTCATTGTCCTTTTTGCCCTTCTGGCCGTCCTGGTCTTCTCGCTGCTGCGCATGTGGATCGCCCGCCGCCACCCCGAGGTCAAGCCGGTGGTGCTGGGAATTTTAACTGCCGTATTCGCCGCCTCATTTCACTCCATCTTCGACTTTTCCCTGCGCGTCCCGGCCAATGCTTTCCTTTTTCTCATGTTACTGGCCCTGGGGTTGAAGCTGGCCACCCACGGGCGGATCTTTGCCGATGAAAAAGAATAGGCTGTATTGCGCCGCCGGGCTGCTGCTGGCCTTGTTTTTCCTGCTGAACTTCGCAGGGGAACTGTTCTTTTCTTTTGGCCGCAACAAGATCCCCGAGCGGGGGCTGGCGAAGCTGCAACTGGCCATGAAGCTGTTCCCCCTGCCGTCGACCTATGCCGCCGAGGCCGGCTTCGCCCTGTTGGAAAAAGGGATACGCGACAACGACGCAACCACAGTGCAGGCCTCGATCC
>JAFGST010000157.1 GCA_016934475.1 Candidatus Aminicenantota bacterium
CTCTTTCCCGAATCGCTGGCGATCCTGCGGGAGCTGTTCCCCGATCTATGAGCTCCCGCCGGCATACGGATCTGGGGCGGCCGGCGATCGCCGACCGCGAGCGGCTTTTGCAGGCCGTGGCCGGCTTCCGCGCCAGCCGCATCATCCTCAGCGCCTTCGAGCTGGGAATCTTCTCGGCGCTGGGCGACCGCCGCCTGGAGGCGGGCCGGGTGGCCCGCCTGACGGGAATCGATCCCCGGGCCGGCGAACGCCTGCTCAACGCCCTTTGCGCGCTGGGCTTGGTCCGCAAGGCGGGCGGGCGCTACGCCAACAGCGGGATCTCCCGCCGGTACCTGGTGGCCGGCCGTCCGGGATACTTGGCCGGTCTCTCCCACAGCGCCTCCCAGTGGCAGAGCTGGAGCACCCTGAGCGCGGCCGTGCGCCGCGGAACGGCGGTGCGCCAGCGCCCGGCCGCCAGCGGCGGCGAGGCAAGACGGCGCGGCTTCATCGCCGCCATGCACGATCGCGCCTCGCGCCAGGCCCCGGTCATCGTCGCCCGCCTCGACCTGAAGAACGTGAAGCGCGGCCTGGACATCGGCGCCGGATCCGGCGCCTACGCCATGGCCCTGGCCCGCGCCGGGAAAAACATGCGCGTCACCGCCTTCGACCTGCCCGAAGTGCTGCCCATCACCCGCGAGTACGTGCGCCGCGAGGGTTTCACGCGCCGCATCGATTTCCGCCCCGGCGACTTCCGTCGCGGAGGCTTCGGAAGAGGCTACGACCTGGTCATGCTCTCGGCCGTCGTGCACATGAACGACGGCCCGCAAAACCGCCGCCTGATCGCCCGGGCCGCGGCCGCCCTGGCACTGGGAGGACAACTGGTCGTTCAGGATTTCATCATGGACGCCGGCCGGACCCGCCCGGCCTTGGGAGCCCTGTTCGCCCTGAACATGCTGGTGGCCACCGCCGGCGGCGACAGCTACACGGCCGCCGAGATCGCATCCTGGATGCGCGGGGCCGGGCTGAAGGACATCCGCCGCATCCCCACGCCGTTCCCGGCGTCGCTGCTGGTCGGCCGCAAGCCCGGCGCCGCCTGCGGGGGATAAGACAAGGAGGATCATGCCCAAGACGTACTTCATCGTTTTCATCGCCGTCGTCATGAGCGTCTACGCCGCCATGCACGGCTTCCTCTACTGGCGCCTCTCCTCCGGGCTGTCCCTGACGGCGAGCCAGCGCCACTGGCTGAAGCTGGCGCTGATCGTCGGCGCCGTCTCCTTCATCGCCGGTGAATTCCTCAGCCGCCTGGTTCCGGCGCTCCCCCTGCTTTTCTTTGGATCGGTCTGGCTGGGCGTGGTGTCCATATCGCTTTCCATGTTCCTGGTCGAGTTTTTCCTCTCCCTGGCCTTCCCGCGTCAGCGCCGCGCGTTCGTCCTGGCGGCGCTGGCCCTTGTTTTCGTCGTCAGCGCCATCTCGCTGCTGAACGCCGCGCTGGGCCCGGTCCTGCGCCAGGTTCGCGTCCCGCTGCGCGGACTGGACAGGGACGCGGACGGATTCACCATCGTGCACCTCTCCGACCTGCACCTGGGAAACCTGACCTCCATGCGCCGCCTGCGGCGCGTCGTGGAGCGGGTCAACGCCCTCGATCCCGACCTGATCTGCGTCACTGGCGACACCCTCGACGGCGACGTGTGCCGCGACGAAAAGTACTGCGCGGCCCTGGCCGGCCTACGGGCGCGACACGGCGTGGCGGCCGTCACCGGCAACCACGAGTTCTACGCCGGAATCGACAAGTTCCTCGAGCTCGCCCGGCGCAGCCGCTGGCGCGTCCTGCGCAACCAGTCCTGGATCATCGAGGGCCGCTTGGCCGTCGTCGGCCTCGAGGAGGATACGGCGGCGCGCTTCCGCCTCCCCGGTCCCGACCTGGAGACGGCTCTGCGCGACGTTCCCCAAGGGATGCCCACGGTGTTGCTGTACCACCAGCCGACGCACTTCGCCGAGGCGGTGCGACGGGGCATCGATTTGCAGCTTTCGGGGCACACCCATGCCGGCCAGATCCCGCCCATGGACCTGCTGGTCTGGCTCGTATACAAGTACCCGTCCGGGTTGCACCGGCTGGGCTCTTCCTTCATCTATACATCGCCGGGGACCGGGACCTGGGGACCGCCCATGCGCTTCCTGTCGCGGTCGCAGATTGTCCAGGTGGTGCTGGCCGCCGGCGAGGCCAAGAACGGCGGGGAAACAAACCGCATGGAGGAGGGAACATGAATTACACGCTATTCGCCATTGCCTGCTACATCGTCATGCGCGGACTGCAGGTGCTGTTCGTCGAGTACCTGGAGAAGACGTGGTACAAGGTCGTCGTCAAGTCGGTGACCGTGGTCATGCTCTACGCCGCCCTGGCCAGCCTGGTGGTCTGGTACGAGAAGGTCAACCTGCTGGGCTTCGACCCGACGAAGTAGGGGCCGCGAACACTGAAAAGCACCGTCGGGACTTAGCAAATAAAAATAAAGTAAATTTATTTTCAATATTGACATTTGAAAAAAAATATTCTATACCTTGTTTTATGATCGTTTACCCTCGCTTCATTTTCCCCGGTTCATTTTTATTAAAATAATAGAAAGGAGGAGAAGATGAACAGATGGATCCCGCTATGCATCGCGCTGGCGTGCCTCGGCGGCCTGCTGGGCGCCCAGCAGGCCACGGCCGACATTTACGGCTCCGTGGTGCTGCCCGACGGTTCGACCATTCCCGGCGTCTCCGTGACCATATCCGGCGACGTCCTGGGCGCAAGGTCGACAGTCAGCTCGGACGAGGGCAACTTCCGCTTCCTGCGCCTGCTGCCTGGAAACTTCGAGCTGAAATTCGAACTGGAGGGCTTCAAGACCGTCATCCGCAGGGGCATCCGCCTCTACGCC
>JAFGST010000158.1 GCA_016934475.1 Candidatus Aminicenantota bacterium
GCCGCCGAAGAGGCCGGCGCCGAAGCGCTTGGTGAAGGCGATGGAGATGCCCGTGCCCAGGGCGGCGCACAGGAAGGCGTCCTTCTGGCACAGCAGCTCGCCGCCGAGGGCGGCCAGGTCGATGGCGATGATCTTGCCGGGATAGGGGGCGGCGAAAGCCACCCGCCTCTTTCCGCCGCCGCCGTTGGTGAAGTGGGTCATGAAGATCGATTCGCCGCTGATCGTCCTCTTGGCCGCCGACAGGAGCTTGCCCATGAGCCCCTCGTCGGCCTGCGAGCCGTCGCCCATCTTGGTCTCGAAGGCGACTCCATCCTCCATCCAGTTCATGACCCCGGCCTCGGCCACCACCGTTTCGCCGTGGTCCAGCTCCACCTCCACCACCTGCATGTCGTCGCCGTAGATCTTGTAATCGACCTCATGTGCTTTCAAATGCGCCCTCCTTCCAATCCGATTATACAATAAGAACAAACAAGGTTCGACGTTCGATGCTAATAAGAATCTTGTTGCTTGGGACCTGCGACAAGACAAAAAGAACCCGTTTGTTCGCTGTTGCGAACACCAACACGATCACTAACACGAATTACTCGTTCTTTGGCTTTGCCGCCGGCCGTCAGCCGTACGCCGTATTACGAGCTCTTTGAGCCCTATTCCAGGATCTGCGACACCGGGACGATCTCGACCTTCTGCTTCTTCAGCCAGGGGACGGCGTCGCGCAGGGCGGCCAGGGTGGAGGGGAAGGGGTGGCCGATGGCCAGGGCCCGGCCCCGCTGCCGGGCGATCTCCACCAGGCGCCGGATTTGGGCGCTGGCGTGCTCGTAGGTCTGCACGTCGTCGAGAAAGACGTCGCGCCGCACGGTGCGGATGCCCATCTCCCTGGCCAGGTCATAGGCCACGGTGGCCGGGATGGTCTTGGAGTCGACGAAGAACAGGCCCCGGGCCTTGACCGCCTCCAGGACGCGGCGCATGGCCCCGGGCTCGGAGGTGAGCAGCGAGCCCATGTGGTTGTTCAGCCCCCGGGCGTGGGGCACGGCGGCCATGGCCTCGGACAGCAGCGCGTCGATCTCGGCGCGACTCGAGTCCAGCAGGATGAACTGGCCGCGCGGAGCGTGGTTGGCCGGGTCTCTGGGCTGCATGGGCATGTGGATGATCCCCTCCAGCCCGTATTCGTGCAGGCGCTGCGCCTCGCTGCGCGCGTAGGGCGCGGCGGGAATAACGGCTCCGGTCAGGGGCAGGCCCAGTTCGCGCAGGCGGTCGGAGACAAGGTCGGCGTAGCCGATGTCGTCGATGACGAAGGCCAGCCGCAGCGTCTTGGCCGGCCAAGCCCGCGATGCGGGCGTGGCGCCCGCATCCCCGGGCCGGGGAGCGGCCGCCGGGGCCAGCCGCTTACTGAGCAGGATAAGATGGGTCAGCCGCCCGTGGAAACGGACCTGGTACAGGTAGACGACCCGCTCCTTCATCCCCTGGACCTCGCTCAGCGAGTGGCTGCCGCCGTTCTTTTCGACCAGCTTCCCCAGCTCCTGCGCCACGGCGAGGTACTGGGGCTCGGCCAACTCGATCTTGAAATGGTCGACGCCCTCGCGGTCGCGGAAGCGCTCGAATGGGACCTTGCGGGCGGACAGCATCGCGGTCCAGTCACCCTGAAAGTGCTCGCCGGATGCGGTCCTCGCCGCCAGGGGGATCAGCTTGCCGAAGATGAACGACTCCCTTCCCGCCCGGTGGTCCAGGAACTCGAGGGCGACCACGATGGCCAGGGCGACCAGGGCGAAGGAAAGAAAGGAGATTACCACGGGCTTGGGATTGGGCTTGACCGGCTTTCTTTTTTTGCTCTTCACGTTCGCGGGGGAGGATCGTCCGATTGTATCACTTTTTGGCCAGCCACGGCAAGGGATCCATGGGCTTCAGGTCCCGGCGGATCTCGAAATACAGCGCCTTGCCGTAGAGCGATCCCGAGTTGCCGGCCAGGGCGATCACCTCGCCGGTGGCGACCCGGTCGCCCGGATTCTTCAAGAAGCGGTCGCAATGGCCGTACAGGGTGTGGAAATTGCCGGCGTGTTGCAGGATGATCAGGTTGCCGTAGCCCTTGAAGTAATCGCAAAATAGAACCTCTCCGCCCCCGACGGCCCGGATCTCGTCGGAGCGCTCGGGCTTGATTTCGATGCCGTTGTTCATGGTGTAGGTGTCGAAGCGGGCGCTCTTCTTTTTCCCGAAGCTGGAGATGACCGTGCCGCGCAGGGGCCAGGCGAGCCGGCCGCGCATCGGGCCGAGGTCGACCGCCTCGGGAACCGGCACCGCGCTCCTCTGGTCCAGGAAGCGGGTCAGGTTCTCGCTCTCGGCCTTCAGCTCGTCCAGCAGGCGGGAATTGAGGTCGCGCTCGCGGTTGATCCTGGCGATCATCTCCAGCTTTTCCTGCCTCAAACCCCTCAGGCGCGCCAGCTTGCCGGACTTCTCGTTCTTCAAGCCGTCCAGTCGGCCCAGCTCCGCCTGCATCTCGGCCTGGACCTTCTGCAGCTTCAGGATGTCGCGGCGGATGGTGCGGATCTCCATGATCTTGTCGTCCATCAGGGAGACGATCAGGCGGTAGTTGCGGAAGAGCTGATCCAGGCTGCCGATGTTGACGAACAGCTTGACGTAGCCCAGCTCGCCCATCTTGTACAGTACGCGCAGGATGCGCCGCACGTTCTCCAGCGAGTCGCGGATGCGCCCCCGCAGCGCCTCTTCCTCCCTCTGCTTGCGGGTGATCCTGGAGCGGGCGTCACCCACGAGCAGGTTGACGCGATTCAGCTCGATGACCGTCGTTTCGGCCTGCAGCTCCAGCGCATAGATATCGTTCAGGATGGATGACTTGTCCCGCTTGCTGGCCTGGAGCCGGGCCTGGACCTCCTCGATCTGCCGGTTGATGAGGCGCAGCTTCTCCTGGCTGTCGGCGAACAGCAGAAGCAGGGCGGCGGCCATGGGCAGGAGGAGTTTCTTTTTCATTTTCTGCGGAAGATGTAGATCAGGCCGCCGACGATGCCGACGATCACGTTGAACGCCAGGTCCAGGAGGGAGAAGGCGATGGCGAACTGGGCCGGGTAGCGATAGTAGGTGAACAACTTGATCAGGAACAGGTCGCGGACGCCGATGCCGTTGATCGACACGGGAAAGGAGAGGACGAAGAGCATGAGCGGTATGGAAAAGAAGTAGTCCAGGACCGGGATGCGTCCCAATCCCAGCGCACGGCCGATCAGAAAATAATGCAGCACGACGTTGAGCTGCAGCAGCAGGGCCCAGGAGAAGACCCGGCGCGATAGCCGGCGCTGGAGGAGGAAGTCGAGGATGATGCCGTGAAAGGCGTCCATCTTTCCCAGGATCTTCCGCAGCCAGGGACGGCGGCAGCGCCGGGCGGCGAAGAAACCGCGCGGCACCTTCTTCCAGGCCAGCAGCAGCAGGAAGACCCCCAGGAGGCTGAGCGCCAGCGACGCGTAGAGCAGCGGCATCTGCCGAAGGAATTGGATCTTCACCAGCGACGAGAACAGGGCCATGAGCAGCAGGGCCACGATGCCGCTCATGCGCTCGTAGACCACCACCGCCAGCGATCCAGTCATCCCGTGCACGATGCGCCGCGTATCGCTGACGCGGACCACGTCACCGCCGAAGCGCGTGGGCAGGAAGAGGTTGAAGAACGAGCCAACCAGCAGCGAGCGGATCAGCTGCGGGGTGGTGAACCCGGCCCCGCGCTCGTCCAGGATCAGCTTCCAGCGCCGCGCCGAGAACAGAAAGCCGAAGACGTGCAGGGCGAAGGCCAGCCCCAGCAGGGGCCACGAGGCTCCCTGCAGGGCTGCGACGATCTCACGCGGCCGGGAGAGACCCAGGACCACGTAGAGCAGCAGGCCGAGGCCGAAGACGAGGCGGAACAGGAAGAACGCCGTTTTTTTGCTCACGGGCGGCCCCGGCGGTGGCAACGGTTGTAGATCTTGAGCAAGTCGCCGAAATCCAGAGAGGTGTACTTCTCGGTCGTGGCCAGGCTGGA
>JAFGST010000159.1 GCA_016934475.1 Candidatus Aminicenantota bacterium
ACGAGCCCTACGTCGAGGAATCGTACTGGCTGCGGGCCGTGGATAGCTGCCACGGCTCCGCCGATACGGGCAGCGCCGACGACCTCTCCATCATGGACACCTTCATGGCCGGGCTGGTGCGCTGGCTGAACGCGATCGGCATTCCCACCGTGCTGAGCTGCGACGGCCACGGAGAAAAAAGGCCCTATTTCATCGCCGCCGACGAGGAGAGCGGGCGCCTGGCCGCCTGGTTGCTGAACTTCCGCGCCCCGCACTTCACCCAGGCCGGGAAAACGGTCAAGTATGCCGGCGCCGGCCCGAATCCCGGCGCCACCCGCCCCGCCGAGCGCCAGAAGCGGATGCTCGATTTCGCCGAGTGGCTGGCCAAAAACCGCGAGGACCTGGGCGCCATGCTGGCGGCCATGCGCCGGATCTCGGCGCCCAAGACCCAGCCCAAGCCCGAGACGGCCCCCCCCAGGGAGCAGGAGCCGAGCCCGAAACCGAATTAGCCCCGGCCAGCTCTTCCCTCACCTGACCGGATTGGAGTCGGGATAGGTAAACCGGCACCGCTTCCAGAAGTTGTTCCGGTAGTCCATGTCGACGGCCTTGACGGCCGCAGAGGGAGCGGCAAGGGCCACAAACACCTTGACAAACAGCGTCATGGCGTGGATGTGGGCCGGGAAGCTTATCTTCTTTCTGATGGTATAATGGCCCTGGCCCTCCTTCAGCGCCACGCGCTCGAAAAAGGAATAGTCGCGCTTGGGATCAACCCAGTATTCGTCGTTGTCGCTGCAGGTGACGTTGACCTGGCGCAGCGGCTGGAGCTGGCCTGCATAGCGCAGGGAAACCGTCAGCTCACGGGTCTGCCAGTCGAACGAGACGCCGTTGATCAAGGCATCGCACTTGGTTTTCAGGGCGATGGGCTTTAGCGGCAGCGACAGGGCGTGGCTCTCCATGCCCATGGCCTTGTTCTCGTTGATGTGAACCGTGACCGTCTGGCCGATGTGCCATTCATTCTCCTCCGCCTGGAATAGGCCGGGAAGGACGATCCAGCCCCCGAAATACCCCTTCTGTTCCCAGCCGGGAGGGGCGGCGAAGGCAGGGATGAACAGCGAGCCGCTCGCCGTCTCCCGGCCGTCGACGAGCACCCGGTACTTCGGCTTCTCCTTGACTTCGGAGGCCTTGGGCAGGGAGCCGTCGCCGACGTTCTTGTAGTTGAAAACGATGGCGAATCCCTCGGCGTTGGGGGTCAGGTCGATCTGGCTGACCTCCAGGCGGGGGAATTTCAGGCGCAGCGGCGCCAGGGGCTCCGGCCGGGGACGGAGCGCGACCGGGGTCTTGGCCTCGGTGATCGTAAAGGGGGCGTCGCTGCGATCGTCGACGCCGGCGCTGGAGACGTAGAGGCCGATGCGGTATTCGCCCGCCGGCGCACTCCCCGCGGCCAGCCGCCCCGCCTCCCAGGAATAGCGGCCGTCTGCGACCGGCACGGTGGCGATGGTCCCGGCCGTCCCGCCCCCGGCTTTGATCAGGTTGATGCGCACGTTGCCGCTGATTCCCGAGTGGCTCCAGGTGATCTGCTGGGGGGACCCGAGATCCCAGCGCTCGCCGCCGTTGGGCGAGGTGACGGTGATGCCTTGGGCGGCTACAGGAAGAACGACTGCCAACACCAAGAAAACCACGACAACGATTTTTTTCATGTATTTTTCCTATGAATAAAATATTGAAATGGGATTCGCCATCTCACTTCATTGAAGCGCCCGACCGGAGTGCACGCTGGGCGTGTCATCCTCCGGGACGGGTCGCCGCCTCGCAAATCCGTTCGGTCCACCACCCTTCCCCGCGGCACCGAGCCCCAACCGGTACGAGAACGCTTGAGATATCCGGGGGGATGGGCGTATGTTTAAGATATGAACCCAGAAACAAAGGAGGAATGGAACATGAAAAAGGCACGGATTTATCTCTCCTTGTCGCTGCTGGCCGTCGCCATGGCCTTCGGCGCTTCCCTGAAGGTGATGCAGCCCAACGGCGGCGAGACCCTCACCCTGGGGCAGTCCTACCCGATCACGTGGACGGCGTCCGGCGTCAGCCAGAAGATCAAGCTGGTCCTGGCCAAGGGCAACGGCGTCCCGGTGGGGGTCATCGTTGAGAACGTGGCGGCCAACGCCTCCCCGTTTTCCTGGACCGTCGGCCAGTACCAGGGGGGGACGGCGTCCCCGGGAGACTACAAGATTCGCGTCAAGGTCATGAAAGGCCCCCTGGAGGACCTCAGCGACGGCACTTTCACCATCCAGGCCGGAATGACGATTCCCGGGCCGGCTTCCGAGCTCCACATGAAGACCCCAGGAGGGGTCGCCGCCGCCATGCAGTCGATCCAGGTCACGGAACCCAGCACCGGCAGCATGTGGGCGGAGAAGGGCACGTTCACCATCCGCTGGAAGACCTTCCTGAAGAAATCGCCCACGATCGAGCTGTACAACTACAACGGCACGAAGAAGGTCGCCACCATCACCCCCAAACTCCTCATCATGAAATTCCATGAAAACGGCGAATACAAATTCGATTGGACGATCCCCGCGGGAATCTACACCTTCCCGGGCAACTACACCATACGCGTCTCGGCCGACAACGGGAAAAGCGAGGGCTTCAGCAAGATGTTCCACATCGACAAGGCCGTGAACATGGTGGAGAAGAGCGCCAACGTCGAGGCCCAGGTGAACAACCAGGCTCGCCGCCACTACCGATTCAAGTGCACCAGCGTGGATAAATTGGGCATCGGCTTTCCCGCAGGCCCCGCCGCCGGGATCATGCGCGTCGGCTGGGAGAACAGCTGGAGGCAGTGGGGAGTCGGCAACTACTGCCACCGCCACCTGTGCTTCGTCTACCGCAGCTTCATCATTTTCGACGTCAGCGCTTTCGCCAAGGGCCGGATCATCCAGAAGGCCACCCTGCAGATCATGAAGGAATCGACCCACTACAGCGACGGCAACTCGGTGAACAACGACCACCCCGGACACTGCGCCGCCAAGCTCTTCCGCGTTCTCGCCCCCTGGTCCAGCGCCTTCGACGTCCAGGCCGAGCTGGTGGGCGACGGCACGGCCGGCACCCATGACATCACGTCCATCGTCCGCGACTGGGCGCTGAAGGGGCAGAACCACGGCCTCATGATGACCGGCCGCGATGAAAGCTACAGGAAAAACAATGAGGAGTGCATCTCCTATTACAAGGCCTTTTTGAACATCCAGTTCCTGGAAAACGAGGGCTGAGGCTGTCGCGCCGGGACCGGCCCGGCGTCAATCCGCCGCCGTGAAATGGGTGCGGAGGGTCTCCTCCAGCTTTCCCGGGAAGGTCTTTTCAAGTTCCTCCAGGGAGCGCAGCCCGAAGATCGAGGCGATGGCCAGTGGATCGACCCGCCAAGCGGTGTGCCCCTCGTAGAAGCCATAGCGCACGATATAGAACGGCTGCAATTCACCCGTGGTCAGCGCGGAAAGGGAGCGCTGCAGCGCCTCGAGCCTTTCCGGGCCCAGGGCACCGTAGCGCTGGGCGAGGAATTCCGCCTCAACGGGATCCAGGTCACGGCGCAGGAAAACGTGGACGGCGCCCTCGATGCCATCCCCGAAGGGCGAGAGCTGCCCCCCCTTGGTGAAGTGGGCTTCGTAAGTGATCCGTCTACCGTTGTACAGGAAATGGTCGACATGCTTCCAGGCATGCCCCCGGCCCCACACTCCCCGGCCGTGCTTCTGCTCCTGCAGGATCACGTTCCACATGTGCAGCAGCGGCCGGGCCAGTTGCGGGTGGGTGAAGCCCAGCTTCCTGGCCAGGCGGTCGTCGCCGCGTAGCACCGAGAGGACGTCCTCATCCTCGGCCAGGAACCCGGCGGTCGAAAGGCGGCCGGGCCGGGCCAGCTCGTTGATCTCGGCGAGCGGCCGGCCGCTGATGGCCCGGCACATGCCCAATTCCTCCATGGCGTGCAGACCGCTGCGGGCCAGGGTGGGAAAATCGGCGCTGTCGGCCCGCAGCACGTTCTCCCCGAAGTACTTCACCTCCTCCTTGTTCCAGTCGGGGACGGTGACGTCGACCAGCGCCCACTCCCCATCCCGGGTGCGCGCCGTGACCAGTTCTCTGCCGTCGTCGGTGCGGCAGGGCGAGGGCAGCCCGGAAGGCTGCTTCGTCACCTGAGGATAAAGCGGAAGGGCCTGCCCATGGACCATGACCGACCGCACGAGCTCCTGCGCGCCCAAGCCGGCGATCAGCCCGGCGAGCGCCACCGCGATCATCCATTTTTCCCAAAGCCTCATCTCTTCCTCCTGTCATTCCTGTCGATAGTCTGTCCCAAGAACATTGGACGGCCGGGAAGTCAAAATTCCCCGCTGCCGCCCTCCGTACGCGCTGTCCGCTTTGGACCGCTGGGCATCCTTCAGGCCCTATACTACCATTCCCGGTCAGGAGGAAAAAGAATGACCGGGTCCCAAAATCACTCCAAGATCGCCTGGAACTTCACCGGATTCCTGGCCCGCGGCGCCAGGAGACCGGGAAAAGAGACAAAATGCCCCCCAGAATCCCATGATAAGATCTTATTTCAAAGCCGTTCTCTGGCTTGGACGTCATCCTGGGCCTGGTGCCGGTCATCGTCGATGCCGCCACCGGGGGTTGGTACCACCTGGACCAGAAGAACATCGACGCCGTCCTGGTCCAGCAGCAGCCCTGAAAAGGAGAAGGGGCCATTATCTGGATTCGCTGGCTTCCAGGGCGGACAGCGCCCAGTCAATGCGCCCAGCCAGGGCTGCCATGGCCGCCGAAAACTCGGGACTCTTTTCGTAGGTGGTCAACGAAACGAGAAAAGCCCCGCGCCGGAACAGCACCTGGTAATCATCCAGCACGCAGGCCGTGCCGAACGACGCTTGCACCGCCAGGCCTGCGGTCATCTCGCCGAACACCGCCTCGGAACCATCGGGGTCGTTCATCTTGTAGATCTCGACCCGCACGTCATGGGAGCCCTTGGCGTAGTCCTGCACCGCCAAGCGCTCGAAACCGTGCCGGTGATACAGCTCGGCGCCGCCGTCGATATGGCGGTACAGCTCGGAACCGGCGAAGAGGAGCGGCTCGCCGCGGCGCGCCCAGCCCGACGGCACGCCGTTGTTCGGGAGCAGAGCGAGAAGGGGATCGGCCCAAGCCGCCGTAGCCGCTCCCAGCAGCAGCATGAAGCCGCAGACCCGCCGCATTCTCTTTTTCATCGGAGGCCGAACCGCTAACCCAGCCCGACGGGACGGATCTCGATGGCCCGGGCCTTGTGCACGCCCAACCCGAGGTTCTCGGCCACGACCGGGCCGTAGTGCCGCTGGCGCACGGCATCGGCTTTTTCCGCCGGCAGCCTGCCGGCCGCGATCTGCTTGGCCAGCAGCGTCTCGAAGCCGACGCTGTCCAGCGCCACCGGGTCGGAGGCGACGTACAGCCGCCCCAGGGGCCAGACGAACTGCGGCGCCGGTACCGGGCCGCGGTCGTATTGGCCGCGCAGGCCGTCCATGACGTTCAGCACCACCTTGTC
>JAFGST010000019.1 GCA_016934475.1 Candidatus Aminicenantota bacterium
GCGGCAATCGCCGGAACGCCTTGTGGACGGCGGGTAGCCGGCCATCGGTTCCCGGAGGCGTCAGCGCTCCGGGAAAAAGTGGAGGCGGTTGGCGCGAGAGCCTGCCAGCCCCAAAACCCTTTGCAGTGCTTGCAGTCTGTCCAAAAAACGATTTATTTTGGACAGCAGTGGCATTAAGCAAAACGGCAATTGGCTTTGTTTTGTCTTACGCCTTTCGCCGAGTTCAATTGTTGCAATACCCAGGTCAATAGTGTAAATGAACCGGAGGAGTCTTCATGGCCGAAGAGAAAGAAACGAAAGAACACCGCCGGCCCGGGCTCATGCTGGCCTGCCTGCCGCTGGCGGCGATGGCGCTGCTGCTGGGCGTGGGCTATGGGATCTACCGCCTGCAGGTCCAGGTGCTGTTGATTGCGGCCGCCGCGGTCGCCGGCCTGGTCGGCTGGCGCCTGGGCTACGCCTGGGCGGAGATGCAGCAGGGCATCGTCGAGAGCGTGCGCAAGGCCCTGCCGGCCATCCTGATCATGCTCTGCGTCGGCATGCTCATCGCCGCCTGGATGGCCAGCGGCACCATCCCCATGCTCCTTTATTACGGCCTGAAACTCGTTTCGCCGCGCTTCTTTTTGGTCGCCGCCTGCGTCGTGTGCAGCATCACGGCGCTGGTCACCGGCACCTCGTGGGGCACGATCGGCACCGTCGGCGTGGCCTTCATCGGCATCGCCCAGGCGCTGCGCGTGCCGCTGGGCCCGGCGGCGGGGGCGATCGTCGCCGGCGCCTACTTCGGCGACAAGATCTCCCCCTTCTCCGACATCCCCAACCTGGCGCCGGTCGCGACGGCGTCGAACCTGTTCGACAACATCCGCCACACGCTGTGGTCGGCACTCCCGGCATGGCTGGCCGGCCTGGCCATCTATTTCCTCATGGGCCTGGGCTATGGCCGCGCCGCCATCGAGGCCGACGCCATCGGAGCGATCATGGCCGGCTTGCGCGCCCATTTTACCTTCCATGCCGCGCTGCTGCTGCCGCCGGCGATCGTCTTCTGGTTCGCCTTCGCCAAGAAGCCGGTTATCCCCGGCATGATCCTCTCGACGGCGGCAGCGGCGCTGCTGGCCGCCGGGCTGCAAGGGACACCGCTTGTCTCGCTGGCGCGCTTCCTGAGCTCCGGCTTCCGGAGCGAGACCGGCCTGGCCAACGTCGACCGCCTGATCTCCCGCGGCGGCATCATGAGCATGATGGAGACCCTGCTCGTCGCGCTGGCCGCCTTCAGCTTCGCCGGCATCATGCAGCGCACGGGCATGCTGTCCGTGGTGCTGGAGAGGGTGGCGCGCCTGGCCCGCCGCGCCTGGAGCCTTGCGCTGACCGCCATCGGCGTCACGCTGGCCACCGCCCTGGTCACCGGCAGCTCTTACCTGTCGCTGCTTATCCCCGGCGAGCTGCTCGCCCCCGCCTTCCGCCGAATGGACCTGGCGGCCAAGAACCTGGCCCGCATCGTCGTCGAGTGCGGGGGCATCATGGTGCCGCTGGTGCCCTGGAGCATGGCCGGCGTCTACGTCGCGGGAGTCCTGGGCGTGCCGGTCGCCGCCTACCTGCCCTTCGCCTTCCAGAACTACGTCGCGGTGCTGCTTCTCGTCCTTTACGGCGCCACCGGCTTCACCATGGCCCGGCGCCGGCGCGAGGACGAGACCCGGATCGGCAGCTAGATGACGGCGTTGGGCTCGAGGCGGACGGCCCACGGCAAAAAAAGATCCAAATCACAAATTCCAAATTCCAAATAAATTTCAAGTTCCAAATTCCAATGTCCGAAACCAAGTAGCAAATGGGTTGATGGGTACATGAATAGACGGGATAAGGAAACCACAAGAGTCCGCTGTCAGTGCGATTGCTTCATCAACTCATCTACGCATCAACCGATCGCTTATCTCTTCGCTTGCGTCATTGGTGCTTGGAGCTTGTTTGAAATTTGGTGCTTGTGATTTGGAATTTTGTTCCATCCTGATCCCTCGCCCGCGGGTTGACATCCAGCGGCTACATTCCTATACTGTTCACGATCCAATCTAGGAGGAAACCATGCATGAAAGAAAGCCATTGTCCGGCGGCGCTGTCGTGCTGGGCGCCGTCCTGATCGTCGCCGGCGCCCTGGTGCTGCTGGCCAACCTGGACATATTCCCCTTCGATTTCGACCTGGGCGACTGGTGGCCGCTGATCCTGGTGGCGCTCGGGATCGTCCATCTCTGGAACAACCGCAACGTTTTCGACTTCTCCGGCCTGTTCCTCATCCTGCTCGGCGTGGTTTTCCTGGCGGCCGAGCTCGACGCCATCCGCTGGAGTGACGTCTGGCGCTGGTGGCCGGCGGTGCTCATCCTGCTCGGCATCTCCATTCTCTTCAAGAGGAATCCCGTGCCCCTGCCGGGAAGCGGCCGCGCGGGCACGGTGAGCTCCGAGGACTGCGTTCGCGTCAGCAACGTCCTGGCCGGCAGCGACCGCCGGGTCACCAGCCGCGAGTTCAAGGGCGGCGACGTCTCCAACATCCTGGGCGGCACCAAGATCGACCTGCTGGAGGCCAAGCTGGCCGACGGGGACTGGCTGCTCAGCATCTCCACCGTGCTGGGCGGCGTCGACGTCCTGGTGCCGCGCGACTGGCGCATCGAGATCCACCCCACCTCCATGCTGGGCGGCATCGATGACCATACGCGGCAGAATCCCGACGCCACGGGCGGCAAGCTGCTCATCAAGGCCTCGGCGCTGCTCGGAGGCATCGAGATCAAGAACTAGGTCGACCTATCGTGACGCGTAACGCGTGACGAGGAACGGCAATCGGCGCACGGTTGACGGCGTACGGCGAACGGTAGGCGAAAGCATCGAATCCCAAAAAAATCGCAAATTCCTTATTCCAATCTCCAAAACAAGCAAGTAGATGAGTAGAAGGGTAAATGGGTAGACGGATCAAGAGAACAACAAGAGACCGTTGCTAGGGCTATTGCCCCATCGACTCATCTGACCGTCGACGAGCGCCGTTCTCTTCGTTTGAGTCATTGGGACATTGGAGCTTGGTGCTTGTTTGGAATTTGGTGCTTGGAATTTTTTCCCTTGCGCCATGTTCCCTTTGCCGAGTGCATCTACTCGTCACGCGTCACGCGTCACGAGAGTCCTTCTATTTCTTGGCCAGGTCGATCACCCGCTGCATCACGCGCATGATGTTGCCGCCCCAGATCTTGGCCACCTGCTCCCGGCTGTAGCCGCGGCGCACGAGTTCGACGGTGATGTTCTTCAGCTCGGTGACGTCGCGGCAGTCGGCCAGGCCGCCGCCGCCGTCAAAGTCGGTGCCGATGCCCACGTGGTCGATGCCGATCCGCTTCACGATGTGGTCGATGTGGTCGACAGCGTCTTTTACGAAGACCGGGGGCTGGGGATGGCGGGCGTCGATGGCCGCGTACTCCGCCTCCAGCCGCTCGCGGTCGGCCTTGTCCTTGACGCCGCCCCAGCCGCCGTAGGTCTCGTCGATCTTCTTCCACAGGGCGGCAAAGGCCTTTTCGCGCTCGGGATTCGGCGGCGGCGGCTTGATGTAATCGTCGAGGATGCAGAGTTGGATGACGCCGCCGTTCTTCTTCAGGGCCAGCAGCATCTCGTCGCTGAGGTTGCGCGGACTGTCGGACAGCGCCCGGGCACAGGAGTGCGAAGCGATGACCGGCGCCCGGCTCAACGCCAGCACGTCGAAGAACGAGCGGTCGGAGATGTGCGAGACGTCGACCATCATCCCCAGGTCGTTGAGGCGCCGCACCACCTGCTTCCCCCACTCGCTCAGGCCGCGGTCCTCGGGATCGCGGCGGTCGGTCGAGGAGTCGCAGATGTCGTTGTCCGAGGTGTGGGCCAGGGTGACGTAGCGCACGCCGCGCTGGAAGAAGTAATCGATCAGGGCCGGATCGAGGCCGATGGGATAGCCGTTCTCCATGCCGATGAAGATGGCCCTCTTCCCTTCCTTTTCCAGCCGCAGGGCATCGTTTGGGGTCAGGGCGCGGCCGCACAGGTCGGGGTACGTGACGACCATCGCGTCCAAGGCGTCAAGAATGGCCACGGCCTTGTCCTTGGCCCGGGCGCGGCCCTCGGGCGTGCGCGGTCCCTGGGCGACGAAAACGGCGAAAAAGGAGGCGTCCAGCCCCCCCTGCTTCATGCGCGGCAGGTCCTGGCAACCGCTACCGCGCTCGGCGGTCTTATGCAACTGGCCGATATCCCATCCTTTTTCCAGGAGCTTGAACGGGGTGTCGCAGTGCGTGTCCACGGTCAGGACGCCCTCGTGCCATTCCAGGGCCTTCTGCACCAGGGGTTCGTCGGCGGCCGCCCCCGCGGTGGGGAAGACCAGCAGCGCGGCGCCGAGAAGGCAAATGATGAGCATGTTTTTGTTCATGGATTCCTCTGCATCGATTATACAGCAAAAACGGGGCTGGAGTTTGTCTTTTCTGCCACGATCGCCGATTTTTGCGCAACCAAGGGCCCTGTGCTATAATTTTTGTCATGCTGGACACCCATTTCGTCAGGAGCAACCTGGAGTTGGTCAAGAAAAAGGTCGAGGCCAAGGGCATTCCCTTCGCCGACGACCGCTTCGTAGCCATCGACCAGCGCCGGCGCCGGCTGCTTTCCGACAGCGAGGAGCTGAAGAGCCGCAAGAACAAGGTGGCCCGCGAGACCGGCTTCCTCAAGAAGAGCGGCGCCCCGACCCGCGAGATGGAGCTGCGCTCCATTGAGCTCTCCAAGCAGATCGGCGACCTGGAAAAGGAGCTGGCCGCGGTCGAGGCCGAGTTCCAGGATTTCCTGCTGAACATCCCCAACCTTTTCCACGACTCGGTGCCGGTGGGCGGTGATCCCGGGGCCAATGAAGTGCTGCGCGAATGGGGTGACAAGCCGGTCTTCGCCTTCCCGCCGCGTCCGCACTGGGAGCTGGGCGAAGACGCCGGCACCCTCGATTTCGGCCGGGCGGCCAAGGTCTCGGGGTCGCGCTTCGCCGTCTATTTCGACGGCCTGGCCAGATTGGAGCGGGTGCTGGTGCAATTCATGCTCGACGTGCACACCGGCGAGCACGGCTACCGCGAGGTGCTGCCGCCTTTCCTGGTCAACGACGCCAGCTTGGTCGGCACCGGCAACCTGCCCAAGTTCAAGGACGACCTTTTCAAGGTCGAGGGCTACAACCTCTACCTCGTGCCCACCGCCGAGGTGCCGCTGACCAACCTGCACCGCGACGAGACCCTGGACGAGGCCCGGCTTCCCCTCAAGTATGCGGCCTACACCCCCTGCTTCCGCAGCGAGGCCGGCTCGCACGGCAAGGACATCCGCGGCCTGGTGCGCCAGCATCAGTTCAACAAGGTCGAGCTATTGAAGTTCACCACCCCCGACCGCTCCTACGCCGAGCTGGAGGAGCTGACCGCCGACGCCGAGGCCATCCTGAAAAAGCTGGCCCTGCCCTTCCGCACCACGGTCCTGTGCAGCGGCGACCTTTCCTTCTCTTCGGCCAAGACCTATGACATCGAGGTCTGGATGCCGGCACGCGCCGACTACCTGGAGATTTCCTCCTGCTCCAACTTCGAGAGCTTTCAGGCGCGGCGGGCGCACATCAAGTTCAAGGGCCGCGACGGCCGCAAGGAGTTCGTTCACACCCTGAACGGCTCGGGGCTGGCCGTCGGCCGCACCGTGGCCGCCATCATGGAGAATTACCAGGACGCCGAGGGCCGGGTGCGCGTGCCCGAGGCGCTGCGGCCCTACTTCGGCGGCCGCGACCGACTCTGATGCCCTACTTCACCTGCACCCTGGTCGACGAGCAAGGCCACTTCCGCGAGCACGAGCACTACGCCGAGAGCCGCCGCGAGCTGCGGGCCGCGCTGGCCGGCGGCGAAGAGAAGCTGCTCCGCGTCCGCCGCCTTTGGCTGCGCGACGTCTCCCTGCGCCGGCTCTTCAAGAGGAAGATCGGCACCACCGAGTTCCTCCTGTTCAACCAGGAGATGATCACCCTGCTCCGGGCCGGCATCCCCGTGATCCGCGCCCTGGAGATCATCGTCCAGAACACGCGCTTCGGCGTGCTGCGCGAGGTCCTGGCCAAGGCCGCCCTCAACATCCGCAACGGCATGCAGGTCTCCGAGGCCTTTTCCTCTCCCCAGATCCCCTTCCACAAGATCTACCGGGCCTCGCTGCTGGCCGGAGAGAAGAGCGGCCACTTGGAGCAGGTGCTGGAGAAGTTCAATGTTTACCTGGGCAAGATCAGCAACCTGCGGCGCAAGACGGTCAGCAGCCTCACCTACCCGGTCATCCTGCTGCTGTTCATGATCTCCATGGTGATGGTCATCTCGGTCTTCGTCATCCCCAAGTTCTCCGCCTTCTTCGAGAATATGGACGCCCAGCTGCCGGCCCTCACGCTGTTCTTCATCGAGGTCACGACCTACCTGCGGCAGAACATCGTCCTGATCACGGCCGTGATCCTCCTCTCCTACGCGGGCGTCCGCCTCCTGGAACGACTCCACCCGCGGGTGATGATCATCGACCAGCTCAAGCTCAAGATCCCCTTCCTGGGGCGCATCGTCCACGAGAACGCTATCGCCGTGTTCGCCCGCACCCTGGCCATCCTGGTGTCGGGCGGCATCCCCATCCCCGAGTCGGCCGACATCGCGGTCGAGACCTTCGCCAACCGCTTCTACTACGCCCAGGTGCGCGAGACCCCGGAAAAGATCCGCCAGGGCAACCTGCTCTCGGCGGTGCTGGACGAGATCGCCATCATGCCGCGCATCCTGGTCGAGATGGTCCGCGTCGGCGAGACCTCGGGGAACCTGACCGCGGTGCTCGACGAGAGCGCCGACTACTACGAGCACTCCATCGACAACAAGATCAGCGCGTTGATTTCGCTGATCGAACCTGTTATAATCATCGGAATCGGGATGGTGATCGCCGTGATGCTTGTATCCGTTTACCTGCCAATATTCAGTTCCATACGCATCGTCCAATGACCAAGACCGTCCACATCTCCGACGTGAGGATCAACTACCCGCTGCTGGCAAAATTCCCGGCCGAGTTCTTGATCAAGAACCTCTTCTTCCCCCTGGAGGAGAACGACGGCAGCATCTCGGTCGCCATGCCCGATCCGGAGAACCTCGACAAGATCGGCATGATCGAGAATTTCACCCAGAAGAAGGTCATCCCCTTCCTGGCCAACCGCGACGAGTTGGAGAAGTTCCTCAAGAAGAGCGACACCTACACCAAGGTGCTGCGCGACCGCACCGAGACCTTCGCCCTCAGGAAGACGGCCGAGGTCGTCGACGAGGAGGTCGTGACCATCGAGAGCCTCACCGAGGAGGACGACTCGGTCATCCAGCTGCTCAACAACATCATCCTGACGGCGGTCAACAAGAAGGCCTCCGACATCCACATCGAGATCAGCAGCGGGGCGCTGCTCATCAAGTACCGCATCGACGGCATCCTGCATCAGATCATGGAGCCCCTGGACAGCTCTTTCCACTCCTTCCTGCTGACGCGTCTCAAGGTCATCTCCGAGCTGGACATCGCCGAGAAGCGCGTCCCCCAGGACGGGCGCTTCCGCATGAAGTTCGAGCAGAAGACCATCGACTTCCGCGTCTCGATCATGCCCGGCATCTACGGCGAGAATGCCGTCATCCGCATCCTCGACCGCGAGATGATCACCGAGAACATCGGCGAGCTGAAGCTGGACCAGCTGGGCTTCTCCCCCGACATCCTGGAGAAGATCAACTACTACGTGCGCCAGCCCTACGGCATGTTCCTGGTCACCGGGCCCACCGGCAGCGGCAAGACCAC
>JAFGST010000160.1 GCA_016934475.1 Candidatus Aminicenantota bacterium
CCTCGCCGGCCAGGCCGTCGGGGTAGCCGCTGCCGTCGTAGGCCTCGTGGTGGTGCAGCACCATCTGCGCCGCATCCTCGAGGAACTTGATGCGCTTGAGGATGTTGTAGCCGATGGTGGGGTGGTCCTTCATGATCTTCCACTCCTCCGGCGACAGCTGGGCGGGCTTGCGCAGGATGGCGTCGGGAATGCCGATCTTGCCGATGTCGTGCAGCAGCGCCCCGTACTCGAAGACCTTGAGCGTTCTCTTGTCCATAATGCCCAGCAGCTCGGCTAGCTTGAGAGTGAAGCGCACGACGCGCAGCGAGTGGCCCTGGGTTTCGGTGTCGCGCGTATCCAGGGCGGTGACCATGGCCTGCAGGGTGAAGTTGTAGGTGCGGTCCAGCTCGATGAGGGCCTGCTTCAGCTCGCCGGTCCGCTCCTCGACCATCTTCTCCAGCTGCTTCTGGTACTCCTTGTTCTCCAGCACCAGCCTGCGCTTTTCCAGGGCCTTGTTGGCAACGAACGACACCTCGTTGAGCTTGAAGGGCTTGGCGACGTAGTCGTAGGCCCCCTTGGACATGGCGGCGATGGCCGACTCGATGTCCTTGACCGCGGAGATCATGATGACCATGACGTCCTCGCTCAGCCGCTTGATCTCGTCGAGCAGGTCGAGGCCGGTCTTGCCCGGCATGCGGATGTCGGACATGAGGATGTCGAAGTCGCCGTCGTTCTTGAATTTCTCCAGGGCCTCGAAGGCATTGGCCGCCAGGACGCACTCGTAGCCCTCGCCCTCCAAGTAATCGCGCAGCAGCTCGCGGATATCCCGCTCGTCGTCGGTGATCAGAATCCTTCCCTTGGCCATTGAGCTCAGGATAGCAAAAAAGGAAAAAATAGTAAAGCCGGGCGCCGCGGCTTCCGCCCGCGGGACCGGAGTGTCAATAGCGGTAGTGCTCGGGCTTGAAGGGGCCGTCGACCGGGATCCCCAGGTAGGCCGCCTGCTTGGGGGTCATGCGCGTCAGCGTCATTCCCAGCGAGCCCAGATGCAGGCGGGCCACCTCCTCGTCCAGGTGCTTGGGCAGGGTGTATACCTTCTTCTCCAGGCCGCCCTTGGCCAGCTCGATCTGGGCCAGGCACTGGTTGGTGAAGCTGCAGCTCATGACGAAGCTGGGATGGCCGGTGGCGCAGCCAAGGTTGACCAGCCGCCCCTCGGCCAGCACGATGATCGAGCGGCCCGAGCGGAGCGTCCACTTATCCACCTGGGGCTTGATGACCGTCTTGACGCAGCCGGACGTGGTCTCCAGGTAGTGCATATCGATCTCGCTGTCAAAGTGGCCGATGTTGCAGACGATGGCCTCATCTTTCATCCTCTCCATGTGGGCACCGGTGATGACGTCGCAGTTGCCGGTGGCGCTGACGAAGATGTCGCCGACCGGGGCCATTTCGTCCATGGTCGACACCTCGAATCCCTCCATGGCCGCCTGCAGGGCGCAAATGGGATCGATCTCGGTGACGATCACCCGGGCGCCGAAACCGCGCATGGACTGGGCGCTGCCCTTGCCCACGTCGCCGTAGCCGCAGATGACCACCTTCTTGCCCGCCACCATGATGTCGGTGGCGCGCTTGATGCCGTCGGCCAGAGACTCGCGGCAGCCGTAGAGGTTGTCGAACTTGGACTTGGTCACCGAGTCGTTGACGTTGATGGCCGGGAAGAGGAGGGTGCCCTCGGCCTGCATCTGGTAGAGGCGGTGCACGCCGGTGGTCGTCTCCTCGGAGACGCCGCGGATGCGGCCGCCGGCACGGGTCCAGCGCTGCGGATCGTGCGCCAGGGATTCGCGCAGGCGCTTCTGGATGACGGCGGCCTCCTTGTTCTCCGGGGCGCGTTCCAGGAAGGCGGGGTTCTCTTCGGCCCGCGCCCCCTGGTGGACCAGCAGGGTGGCGTCGCCGCCGTCGTCGACGATCAGGTCGGGGCCGGAACCGTCGGGCCAGGTCAGGGCCTGCTCGGTGCACCACCAGTACTCGTCCAGCGTCTCGCCCTTCCAGGCGAAGACCGCCGCCGAGCCGGCCTTGGCGATGGCCGCCGCGGCGTGATCCTGGGTGGAAAAGATATTGCAGGAGGACCAGCGCACGTCGGCTCCCAGCTCGACGAGGGTCTCGATGAGCATGGCCGTCTGGATGGTCATGTGCAGGCTGCCGGTCACCCGCAGCCCCTTCAGGGGCTTGAGCGGGCCGTATTTTTTGCGGATGGCCATCAGGCCGGGCATCTCGGCCCGGGCCAGGTCCATCTCCAGGCGTCCCCATTCGGCCAGCTTGATGTCGGCGATCTTATGGGGAAGTTTGCGGTCGGCGTCTGTTGCTTTCATTATTTTCTCCAGTATTTTTCATTATATTCCAAAATATTCCAAAAAAAAGGTTCAAATTCTAGATCATGGGCAGACTTTCGCGCCATTTCAAGGAGGGCGGTTCGCGAACCGCCCCTACACCACAATCCGCCCTTTGCTTTGCGCCTCAACGTCGAACGTCGAACGTCGAACATCGAACCTCGTCTTTTTTCTTTCTCGTCACCCGTTACGCGTCACGCGTGACGTTCTCTCGTCTATTTCTTGGCCAGTGCCTTGAGTTCCCCGACCTTGTCCAGCTTCTCCCAGGGGAAGCCGTCGCGGCCGAAGTGGCCGTAGGCCGCCGTTTGCCTGTATATCGGGCGTTTCAGTCCCAGCTGCTTCAGGATGTCGCCGGGTTTGAGCGGGAAGACCTTGCGGATCATAGCGGTGATCCTCTCCTCGCTCACCGTGCCGGTGCCGAAGACGTTGACGTTGACCGAGACCGGCTCGGCCACGCCGATGGCGTAGGCCAGCTGCACCTCGCACTTCCGCGCCAGGCCCGCGGCCACCACGTTCTTGGCGATGTAGCGGGCCACGTAGGCTCCGGAGCGGTCGACCTTGCTAGGGTCCTTGCCCGAGAAGGCGCCGCCGCCGTGCCGGCCCATGCCGCCGTAGGTGTCGACAATGATCTTGCGCCCGGTCAGGCCGGCGTCGGCATAGGGGCCGCCGATGACGAACTTGCCGGTGGGATTGATGTAGAACTTCGTCTCGGGGGTGAGCCACTTGCCGCAGACCGGCCGGATCACGTGGCGCAGGATGTCGCGCTCGATTCGGGCATGGCCGATCCGCTGCTCGTGCTGGTTGGAGACCACCACGGCGGTGATGCGCCGCGGACGGCCGTCTTCGTATTCCACGGTGACCTGGGCCTTGCCGTCGGGGCCGAGGTAGGGGAGCGTCCGGTTCTTGCGCACGCGGGCCAGGCGCGCGGTGAGCTTGTGGGCCATGGCGATGGGCAGGGGCATGTAGTTGTCGGTCTCGCAGGTGGCGTAGCCAAACATCATCCCCTGGTCCCCGGCTCCCTGCTCGTGGCCGCGGGAGGCGTCCACGCCGGAGGCGATATCGGGGGACTGCTCCTCGATGTGCACCAGCACGGCGCAGGTTTCATACTCGATTCCGTAGTGCGAGCTCGTGTAGCCGATATCCTTGAGGGTCTGGCGCACGATCGTCGGGATGTTCACGTAGGCCTTGGTGGTCAGCTCGCCGGCCACCAGCACCATGCCGGTCTTGGTCAGGGTCTCGATGGCGACGCGTGCGTCCGGATCCTGCTCCAGGCAGGCGTCGAGGATGCTGTCCGATATCTGGTCGCAGATCTTGTCCGGGTGCCCCTCGCACACCGATTCAGACGTGAACAGGTATTTTCCCTTGATCATTTTCACCTCCAGGGAGATCGTTCGCTTGAAAGAAGCCCAAGTTTAACAAATCAGGTCACATATGTCAACAAGAGAGCATCGTGACACGTGACGCGTAACGCGTGACAGGAGAAGAAACAAATTCCAAGTTCCAAGCACCAAATTCCAAATAAACAACAAAATCCAAATTCCAATTACCCAAACCAAGGCACTGTCAGTTTCTTTTTGTTCGTTTAGGTCATTGGGTCATTGGTGCTTGGAATTTGTTTGTGATTTGGTGCTTGAGATTTGGAATTTTTGGTTCTATATCATTGCAGCTACTCGTCACGCGTCACGATGCTCGCTCAATATCCGATCGCGCAGCCGTCCTTCCTCGACTCGCTGGCCCCGATCAGAATCCCGCGCTCCAGGTCGAGCCAGATCCCCTGGTAGCCGCCGAACTCGCCGCCGCTGCGGCTCACGCGGTGGCCGCGGCGGATCAGATCGCGGACCGTCTCGGGGGGGATGTCGCTCTCGAGGTAGAGGACGCCTCCGTCGGTCATCCGCGAGCCGGTCGGCTCCGAGGAACCGGCATGGCGGAAGCGCGGGGCGTCGCCCGCCTCCTGCAGGTTCATGCCGAAGTCGATGATGTTGCACAGCACCTGTACATGCCCCTGGGGCTGCATGTCGCCGCCCATCACCCCGAAGGAGAAGACCGGGCGGCCATCCCGGGTGACGAATCCGGGAATGATGGTGTGGAACGGCCGCTTGCCTGGGGCGAAGGCGTTGGGGTGATCCGGATCCTGAAGATTGAAGAGAGCACCGCGGTCCTGCAGGCAGAAGCCGAGGCCGTCAGGGACCATGCCCGAGCCGAAGCCGACGTAGTTGCTCTGGATGAGCGAAACGGCGTTGAAATCCTTGTCGACGACCGTCAGGTAGACCGTGTCGCCCCGGTCCAGGCGCGGATCTCCGGGAGGGATCGTGCGGCTGGCGCGCTCGGGATCGAACCGCTCCAGGCGCCTCTTGCCGTAGCCCGGGGAGATGAGGGCGGCATAGTCGATAGGGGCGAAGCGCGGGTCGGCGTAGAAG
>JAFGST010000161.1 GCA_016934475.1 Candidatus Aminicenantota bacterium
AGGTGATCGAGAAGCTGGAGCAGGGCAAAGCCGTCCTGCACAAGGTCACGATCAAGGAGGGGCTGTGGATCGCCGAAACCGCGCGCCGGCTCGAGGAGTCGGGTTTGTTCCCGGCCGCCGAATTCGAGCGCGCCGCCGCCAACGCCTCGCCGGTCCGCGACCTCGATCCCCAGGCGACCGACCTGGAGGGCTACCTTTTCCCCGACACCTACCTGGTGCGCAAGGACATCACGGCCCGGGAGATGGCCGCCCTGATGGTCGGGCGCTTCCGGCAGAATTTCTCCCATCGCTTCGCCTGGAGGGCCAGGGACATCGGCTTCAGCCTTAGACAGGTGGTCATCCTGGCCTCGCTGATCGAGAAGGAGACGGCCAGCCGCGACGAGCGCTTCCTGATCTCGTCGGTGTTCCACAACCGCCTGCGGCGGCGCATGCTCCTCGACTGCGACCCGACCATCGTCTATGCCCTGAAGCGGGACGGCCGCTACCGGGGCAAGCTGGGCTGGGACGACCTCAAGTACGACTCACCCTACAACACCCGCCTGCACCGGGGGCTTCCTCCAGGGCCCATCGCCAGTCCGGGCTACGCTGCGCTCGAGGCCGCCCTCTATCCCGAGAACACCGACTACCTTTTCTTCGTGGCCAAGGACGGCAGCAGCCATCATTTCTCCCGTACCCTCTCCGAGCACAACCGGGCGGTGCGCAAGTACATCCTGCGGCCCCCGCAGCGGTGAAGGCCGTGATCGAGCTGCGGCGGCACCGGCTGGACGGCTCCGGCTACCTGCTCCATGAACGAGAAGGGCTGCGCCTGGGCTTCACCGAGGGCGGCGTTTCGGCCCCCTTGCTGAAGCGTTTGTTCCCCTCGCCGCGACTGCTCTTCCTGAAGCAGGTCCATTCCGACCGCATCGTGAGTGAGGAGGAATGGCGCCCCGGTATCGAGGCCGACGGGCTGTTCCTCCGGCGTCCCGGATCGATGGCCGTGGTCCAGACCGCCGACTGCATCCCCCTTTTTTTCTTCCGCGAGGACGGCCGAGCGGGCGGAGTGGTCCATGTCGGCTGGCGGGGACTGCTGCGGGGGATCGAGGAGCGGCTGGCCGCGCTCCTGGGCGAAGACCTGGGCAGGTACGGCTTCCTGCTGGGCCCGTCCATCGAGGCACGATGTTACGAAGTGCGGGAGGAGATGCTCGGGATATTTGCGGATAAGCCCTATGGCAAAGAGATTTTCAGAAAAACGGCCGCCGGAGGCCATTGCCTGGACCTGCAAACCGGCCTGAAAATGTCCCTGGGCGCCCAGGGAGTGGATCCGGGCAGCATCCAGGACAGCGGGCTGTGCACCCGCTGCTCGCGGGGGCGCTTTCCCTCCTATCGCCGCGACGGCAATACCGGCCGGCGCATCTTCAATTTCCTGCAGCTCAGGGACGAAGGAAGCGCCGGCTCTTAAACCCTGCGCCGGCCGCTTCCGTAGAAAAATCGAGCGATGAACGCCACCATCAATTTCGCCGAATCGGTCGCCATATCCCTGCGCTCCCTGCGCGCCAACAAACTGCGCTCCTTCCTGACCCTCCTGGGCATCATCATCGGCGTCACCACGGTGATCACGGTGGTGACCATCATCCAGGGATTGAACCGCTACGTGAAGTTTCAGCTGTTCGCCTTTGGCAGCAACTCGTTTACCGTGAGCCGCACCCCGGAGATCATCACCAGCCTCAAGGACGCCCAGAAGATGCTCAAGCGCCGGCGTATCGAGTACGCCGACTATTTGTACCTGAAAGCCAACGCCCGGGCCAGCCGCCTGGTCGAGGCCGGGTACAGCCGCGGCGGCAAGGTGAAGTACGGGACCAAGTCGCTTTCCGACATCCGCATCCGCGGGGAGACCTCCGGCAACCACCTGACCGGGCGCACCATGGAGGTGGAAGCCGGGCGCTTCCTTGGCCCCGACGACGAGTCCTACGCCCGCCGGGTGTGCGTGATCGGGAACGACCTCAGGAAGGAACTGTTCCCCTTCGAGAACCCGGTGGGGAAGTGGCTGACCGCCGACGGCCGCAAGTACCGGGTCGTCGGCGCGATCAAGGGCATGGGTAAGATCCTGGGCATGAGCCTGGACGGCTTCCTGACCATTCCCATCACCACGTTCCAGAAGCACTACGCGCTGAGCGGGCGCAGCCTGACCATCAACGTCCTGGCCCGCGACGTCGAGAGCCTGGACGCGGCCAAGGAGGAAGTGCGCACCATCATGCGCAGCCGGCGCAAGCTGCCCTTCAACGAGGAGGACGACTTCGCCATCGAGGACTCCCAGACCTTCATCGATTTCTACAACAACCTGACGCGGACCCTCTACGCGGCCATGATCGCCGTCGCCGCGATCTCCATGCTCATCGGGGGCATCGTCATCATGAACATCATGCTGGTGTCCGTCACCGAGAGGATCGGCGAGATCGGCCTGCGCAAGGCGGTGGGCGCCCGACGCCGCGATATACTCATCCAGTTCCTCATCGAGTCCTCCAGCATCTCGGCCGTGGGCGGATTGGTCGGCCTCACCCTGGGCTTCCTCTTCGCCAAGGGCATCTCCATGCTCACGTCGCTGCCCGCCGCCCTGGAGCCGTGGTCGGTGGTGCTGGCTCTGGCTATGTCCAGCTCGGTAGGACTGTTCTTCGGCATCTTTCCCGCCAACCGGGCGGCCAGGCTCGATCCGGTGGTGGCGCTGCGCTCCATGGAGTGACGTTATGGCCAAGCGCAGCGCACGATAGGGGAGGCGCGAGTGAAGAGCGGACTGGTCAGGGAGATATTCCTGATGGCCCTGGACTCGATCCGCGTGAACAAGCTGCGCTCGGCGCTGACCATCCTGGGAATCATCATCGGCGTGCTGACCATCGTCGGCATGGTTTCGGTCATCGGGGGCATCAATGCCAGCTTCGCCCAGCAACTGGAGGCCATGGGGGCCAACGTCCTGTTCGTCAGCCGCTACGAGCCCGGGATCCACCTGGGACGCATGCCCGAGGAGCTGCGCCGGCGCAGGAAGCTTAGCTTCGCCGAAGCCGCCGCCCTGGAGAGCGCCTGCCCCTCGGTGGCCGCCGCGACTCCCCAGGTCTCCTATTTCCGCTTCCTGCCCCCGGTGCGCGCCAAGTATAGGGCCAACGAGGTCGAAAATCCCCAGGTGATCGGCGCCAGCCACAAGTACCTCCAGGTCTACGAGGAATACACGATCGAAGCGGGCCGCTTCTTCACCGAGGTGGAGAACCGCAACAAGCGCGAGGTGTGCGTGATCGGCGCCGAGATCGTCGACGCCCTGTTCCCCGGCATCCAGCCCCTGAACAAAACACTCATCCTTGAAGGCAAAAAACTATTGGTTATCGGCATTTTAAACAGGAAAGGCAAGTTCCTGGGCCAGAGCCGCGACAACTTCATGTTCATCCCCACGGGGACCTTCCGCAAGTTCTATCCCGGTTACGACGACGTGATGCTGATCGTCAAGCTGAAGCCGGGCAGCAATCTCGAACGGGCCAAGGACGAGATCATCAACCTGCTGCGCGTGCGGCGCAAGGTCAAGGCCGGCGAGAAGAATAATTTTTCGCTCTTCTCCCAGGAAACCGTCGCCGGGCTCTACAACCAGTTGACCGGGGCGGCCTTCCTGGTCATGATCATCATCTCGTCGATCGGCCTGCTCGTGGGCGGCATCGGGGTGATGAACATCATGCTGGTCTCGGTCAAGGAGAGGACGCGGGAGATCGGCCTGCGCAGGGCCATCGGCGCCCGGTCCGGCGAGATCCGCAGCCAGTTCCTGTACGAGGCGATCGTGCTCACGCTGGCAGGGGGGATCGCCGGCGTTCTCCTGGGCGTCGTGCTCAGCGTGCTGATCGGTGCGGCAAGCGGCCTGCCCATCGCGATCAATCTTGTGTCGATCATCGCCGCCCTGGCCATGGCCACATCGGTAGGGCTCTTCTTCGGCATTTACCCCGCGGCGCAGGCGGCCAAGCTGAGCCCGGTAGACGCCCTTCGTTATGAATAGTACCTGAATAACATGGCTCACGGGCTTAATTTCTCTTTTGCTGGATATTGGACAGCATAAGATCGCATTTATTATCTTATATTGAGATCGAATAGTGCTGTTGCCAATACCAACACTAATACTACTAGTTCGGGATAGTTAATAGGGTCGGATAAGATATATTATGTAAACCAATATCAAATATTCAGTAAAAAATCTGATAATTCGGACTATTTCAGCTTGTCGAACTTGTCGGCTCGGATATCGCGGATCAGATTCTCAAGAAGCTCAATGACTTCATCCCTTCCTACCTTCTCCTGCTTGAAGCGGAAATTGATCTTGATCCGCTTGTCATCCGAAACGAAATCGAAGTGAAAATGGCTCGGCTTCGAACTCGTGCCTTTTCTTTTTTGCTTCACATGCTCGCGCGAAAAAGGCTTTTTCTGGTATTGCGCCAGGATCGCCTCAATCTTCTCACTGTCCCCCGTTTTGGTCAATTCGAGGAGGAACGTCTTGGAGTTGATTCCCAGCTCAAGGCAGCGCTCCTTGATGCTTTCGGGAAGATCGGTGATGCGGATCAGTTCCGTTACGGTGACCCGGGATTTGGCGATCTTCCTGGCGATCTCCTCGTGCGTATAGCCGTAGATCTCGGCCAGCGAGCGGATCGAGGTTGCCTGCTCAATGACATGAAGGTCCTTGCGCTGGATGTTCTCGATGATCGACATCTCCAGGGCCTCATTTTCCGGGACATCGTGCTCAATGCAGGGAACTTCACGCAGCCCGGCCTCCTTGGCGGCCCTGTAGCGTCTTTCGCCGGCGATGATCTCGAAATTTCCATCCCGGGGCTTGACGATGATCGGCTCAATGATTCCATTTTCCCTAATGGAGTCGGCCAATTCCGAAAGATCTCCCATGTCGCGGCGCGGCTGCATCTGGTTGGGAAAGATCTTGTCTACCGGGATGTTGCGAATGACCGGCGTCTTGCTGCGCAGCGAGATCTCGTCAACGAGGTGGTGGTCATGCTTCATCTTGATGAATTCGGGCAAACCTGCTTTTCTAGGCATTTTTAATGATTTCCTTGGCTAATTCCTGGTATTCGATCGCTCCCCTGGAATTGGGGGCAAAAGTGAAGATCGATTCCTTGTAAGCCGGGCTCTCCTCCAGGCGCACATTCTTGGAAATGATGGTCTTGAAGACCCGGTCAGCGAACATCTTTCTGATGTGGTTCTCGCTGTCCTTGGCGATGAGAATTCGCTTGTCGTATAGGGTAATCAGAACTCCGAGCAGCGCCAGGTCAGGATTGCTGCGGCCGCGGACCTTCTCGTATGTTTCCAGCAGGTCGTCGGTGCCCTCCAGGGCGAAATAAGATGCCTGGATGGGAATGATCAGGTGGCTGGCGGCCACGAAGGCATTGATGGTGATCAGCCCGAGGGTCGGAGGCGTATCGATGATGACAAAATCGAACTTGTACTTGAACGTGTCCAGCCTGTCCTTGAGGCGGAAGTGGCCGTCGATCTCCCCTACCAGCTTGGATTCCAGCTTGGCCAGGGAGATCGAGGCGGGCAGCAGCGAGAGGTTGATGATGCTGGTGGGCACGACAACCTCCTCGAAAGCGAGATCCACGTTTTCCAGCAGGTCGAAGACGGAGTGCTTTTGCTCGGCACGGTCGATGAACGATACGGTGGAGTTGGCTTGGGGATCCATGTCGATCAGGAGGGTTTTATGCCCCATCAGCGCGAAGGCGGCCGCCAGGTTGATCGATGTCGTGGTTTTCCCTACTCCGCCCTTCTGGTTGGCTATGGTGATGATCACAGTGACTCCTTGTTTGAGGCACAATGATAGATTAACGGCTGATTATTGTCAATAGATTTTAAGAAAAATCGGGACAATGTCGACATGTCGACATTAGAACTTAAACGATATCAAGGAAAAACAAATGGAAGTACTGTTTTTATCGATTTTTTTTCTTACTCCATCTTCCCTCATTCTTCCCTCTCTCTTCCCTATTCTTCCCTGAGCTCGAAAAAAATCAACTGTTATAGGGGCTTAGCGGGAGGCGCAAACCTTGAAGAATATGGGAATGCCCTCGAGCTGGAGCTCCTGGGTCAGTCTTTTTTTGAGATAGAGCTCGTCGGCCGGCCTGAGCCTTATACCTGACTTACAGTGGAACTTGATGAAGAAAGGGCGCGGGGATTCGATGGAAACGAACTTCGGATTGAAAGGGTAGTGATCCGACGTGGTTATTCTCCTTTCATGAAGGAGCCTTTTCACCAGTGCATTCAAATCGGACAGGCGGACTTTCTCCCCCTGCTTGGCGTAAATGGCTTCCGCCAGGTCCAGCATCGGGAAGACATTTTTGCCCGTGAGCGCGGAGACGGCGATGAAAGGAGCGAAATAAAGGGAATGGAAGCGGCTGCGTGCCTGGGCGAAGAACTTTTCCCCCGCGGCTCCGGGAGCGAGGAGGTCGACCTTGTTGCCGGCGATGACCACGGGCTTGGCGGCCTTGACGACCTTCTGGGCGATCAGCAGGTCGTTCTGGTCGATCCGCTTCGATATGTCGATGACGAACACGATCACGTCGGCCTGGCGCAGCTCGTTCTCGGCGCGGATCACGGAAGCGCTCTCGGTACTCTCCTTGACCTTTTGCATCTTACGGATTCCGGCGTTGTCCACAAGGATATAGGAGCGGCGGTTGCGCTTGACCTCCAGGTCGATGGAGTCGCGGGTCGTGCCCGGAAGAGTGCTGACGATAACCAGGTCGTCGTTGACAACGCGGTTGATGAGCGATGATTTCCCGACGTTCGGCTTGCCGATGATCGAGATGCGGGCCGCGGGCGCTTGCGGAACGACATCATTCTCGGTGGGAACGATCTCTCGGGCGAGGGCGTCGATCAGCACATCGATGCCCAGGTTGTGCTCTGCCGAGATATGGATGAAATCGGCGTTCAATTCGTAATAGGATACGGGAGGCAGAAAAGCGTCCATCCTGTCGGCCTTGTTGATCACGGGGATGATCTTGCGATGAAGCTTCCTGACCTGCAAATAGAGGCCCTTCTCGAAGCCCAGGAGCTCGCGCTTGCCGTCGAACAGGAAGATGACCAGGTCCGAGGCCTCGGCGGCCAGGACGATCTTCTTATTGATCTCGGCGTTGATCGTTTTCTTGTCAGGAAAATAGCCGCCGCTGTCCTGAAGGTCGATCCAGCGGTCGTTGATAATGACCTTCTGGCGAAAAATGTCACGCGTCATTCCCGGCTGGTTATGAACCAGGGCCTTTCTCTTGCCGAGAAGGCGGTTGAATAGGGTCGATTTCCCCGTATTGGGAGCGCCGATGATGGTGATCAGGGGAAGTTTGTTCATAGTCTAGTGACAGTGTCAGTGTCAGTGTCAGCAACAGCAATTGATGCAAATTTCATAAAAAACATCGTGCGATGTTTTAATGATTACCCGATGATTTCCAAAAAAGCGCCATTTATTGCCTCATACCGCTATTTCTTTCTGTCACTGTCACTGACACTGTCACCCTTAAAACGGATCATTGCGATGCTGAAGCACTCGACGGCCTCTCCCCTACCCACTGCGTCCAGCTTCTCCTTGCTCTTGCCCTTCAGGTTGAAATCCGCCTGGGCGATGTCCAGAATGGCGGCGATCCTCTTTCTTATTGCCGACTTGAACGGGGAAAGCTTCGGCTCCTCGAGCACCACGACGCTGTCGATGTTCATGATCTCAAAATTCTTCTCCTCCAGCAGCGACTTGACCTTTTCCAGAAGATCGGCGCCGGCTATCCCCTTGAAGGTCGGATCGCCGTCCGGGAAGAGCTCCCCGATGTCGGGCTGAGCCATGGCCCCCAAAAGGGCATCGATCAAAGAATGGACCAGCACGTCGCCGTCGGAATGGGCCTCGGCCCTGATGTGGCTGGAGACCTTGACGCCGCCGATCATCAGTCCGTCCCCCGATACCAGGCGATGGATGTCGTAGCCGATTCCCGAGCGGATCTTGATCATGAGGTCTTCCTGCCGAAAATGATCTTGCCCGAGGTCGATTGCAGGACCGAGGTCACCTCGATCTCCAGGTCATGGCCGATATCGCCCTTGGCGTCATCGACCACCACCATCGTCCCATCCTCCAGGTAGGCCAGACCCTGCCTTTTCTCCTTGCCCTCCTTGGCGATGTGGATCTGCAGTTTTTCCCCGGGGTAGACAATCGGTTTCAAGGAGAAGGCCAATTCGTTGACGTTCAGCACCTTGACGTCCTGCAGCTTGGCGATCTTGCTCAAGTTGACATCGTTGGTGATGATCTTGAAATTGTGCTCCTGGGCCAGCAGCACGAGCTTTTGATCGACCTCCTTGACCCCGGGGATGTTCTTGTTCAGGATGGTAACCGAGATCTCCTTGTTCTGCTGCAGCTGCTCGATGACGTCCAGGCCCCGCCGGCCCCTGATTCTCTTGGTGGCATCGGTCGAATCGGCGATAAACTGCAACTCGGCGAGAACGAACTGGGTGATGATCAGCTCCCCCTCGACGAAACCCGAGATGGCGATGGGCACGATGCGGCCATCGATGATGGCCGAAGTATCGAGCAGATAGGACTGCGTGTAGGCGCTGCTGCCGCGAAAGAATTCCTTGATGTTCAGCGGCGCGAACATGTTCGGCTTGCTGATGCCGATGAAGAGCCCGGTAGCCGGGATTCCGAAGAGGAAGAGGGCCTTGAAGAACACGTAGGCCGAAAACGACATGGCGATGAGGTTGAAAAGCTGGAATGTGATCCAGCCAATGACGATGCCGCCGAGAAGGCCCAGCGATGCGCTCCAAATGTGCTTCAACTCGCTTTTCTTGATCTTGTACACCAGGAGGGCAAGGGAGAGGGCGAACGCGGCCCCGAACAGGGCGCCGATTTCCTTCGATGTGCCCTGGAAAGGAGGATAGGTATAGCCGATCAGTGCGAAAATAGCGATGAATATCAGTTCGTAAGCGTAAACGAGCATGGTGTCTCCTTACTATGCGCCGAAGATGTCCAAGGACTTCCCTATCATTCTACCCCAATTCGAGATGGAATTCAATTCCAGGCCGTAAAGGAGCGCTTCAGCTTTTCAGGAAGTCGAGCAGGTCGCGGAGATTTTCGATGGAAAAGACCGATATATCATGAGAATTTAGCGCAGCCCCTTGGGCGCTGGGCAGGCAGAATGTCGAAAAACCTTGTCTTATAGCCTCTTTCAATCTGGTTTCCATAAAGCCGATCGGCCGAATCTCCCCGGTGAGCCCCACCTCCCCCATCACGACCGAGTTGGGCCTGGGGGCGATGTTCTTGTAGCTGGTCACCAAGGCTTGGCAGACGGCGAGGTCGGCCGCCGGTTCGCGGATCACCATGCCCCCGGTGACGTTCAAGAAAACGTCGGACTTGTAAAACGGCAGCCGCAGCTTTTTCTCGATGATCGATATGAGCATGGAGAGGCGGTAGGAGTCGAAGCCAATGGCGATGCGCCGGGGATTTCCGGCGAAGGGATTATCCGCGACCAGGGCCTGGACTTCGGTGAGCAGGGGCCGCATGCCGTTCATGGCCGGGAAAACGGCGGTTCCCGGAAGGTGCGCCTGGCGGTCCTGGATCAACACCTGCGATGGATCGCTGACCGAGACCAGTCCCCGTTCGCTCATCTGGAAGATGCCGACCTCGTTCAGTGGGCCGAAGCGGTTCTTTTCGGCGCGCAGCAGGCGGATATCGGTCTGGGTCTCGCCCTGGAAATAGAGAACGGCGTCGACCATGTGCTCGAGGGTCTTGGGCCCGGCGAGCTGCCCCTCCTTGGTGATGTGTCCGATGATGAAGACGGTGACGCCGCTTTGCTTCCCCCACTCGACGATCTCGGCGGTCACATAGCGCAGCGAGGCGACCGAGCCGCTGATGTGCGAGGTCTTTCTCGATCCGAGGGTCTGGATGGAATCGATGACCAGGAAGTCGGGACGGATCTCGCGCAGGTGCCCCTTCAGGTCTTCCAGGGTGCCGATGGTGAACAAAAAGATGCCGTCGCAGCGCAGCTTCAGCCGCTCGGCCCTAAGCTTGATCTGCGGCGCCGATTCCTCGCCCGAATAATAAAGGACTTTCATGCCCCTGGATGCGAGCATGGCCGAGACCTCCAGGAGCAGGGTCGACTTCCCCACCCCGGGCTCGCCGCCGATGAGCGTGACCGAGTGGGGAACGATGCCTCCGCCCAGCACGCGGTCGAATTCGTCCATGCCGCTGAGCTGGCGCCGCACCCGGACCGGGTCGATCTCGCTCAGCCTCTGCGGCCGAACCTCCGCCGCGTCTCCGGCGGCGTCTTCCTCGCCGGCGGCGCTCTCGATCATGGCGTTCCAGGCCTGGCACTGCGGACAGCGGCCATAGTACTTGGGGCTCTGGAAGCCGCACTCGGCGCACTCGAACTGGACGGAGCCCCTTGTGTGCTTAGTCGCCAAAGCGGATCCCCAGCATGAATTCGCGGCCGCCTTGCCGCAGCAGGTCATAATATCCCGCCACGAATTCGATGTTCCGTGAGAGGGAGAAACGCAGGATGGTCTTGAGCAGCGGATTGCCCTCGCGGTGGAAGCGGTACGCGTACAGGTCGAGGTGCAGCCGGTCTCCCGGCAGGTCCAGACGGACCGCCGCGCCCAGGTCGGATTCGATCAGCCCCGCCCCCACGGAGAAGGCGGCGATCTTCTTGCCGCCGAGGGCTGTGAAGCGCGGATCGCCGCTGAGCGGATCGGCGTGAACTCCGGTCATGACCAGGAAATGGGGCGTGGCAACGTTCAGCTCCAGGGCCGGGCGGGTCCGCCTCAGGCGGGTGAAATAATCGAAGTGCACGGCGTAGTTGAAGGCGATGGCGTCAAGCGAACGCTTCTTCTTCTCCAGGTCGCGGAGCAGGGAATTGACCGACGCCACCGAGTCGTCGATTTTCTTGTAGAGGGTCTCGTCCTGCAGCAACCTCCCGGCCGTGCCCTTGCCCTGGCGCAGGTCGCCGCTGATCGCGGCCAGGTCGGCGGAGATCTTCTCGATCCTGCCGGAGGCCTCGCGCAGGTCCCTCAGGACGCCGCGGTCGGGGCCGGCGATGCCCGTGTCCAACTCCGCCACCAGGTGGTCCGCCGCCTCGACCGTGCCCTTCAGCTGGCCGGCGATCTGGGAAAGATCGTCCAGGATGCGTCCGGCCCGGCCGTTCTCGTCGAGAATCGCCTTCAGCGAGTCGGTGATCGACTGGATGTTGACAAAGGAGTCCCGCAGGGCCTCCTTCGAGTACTGGTCGGAGATGATCTCGTTGATGGAGTCGGTGATCTGGATGGTACGCTCGTAGATGTTGTCGAACTTCAGCTTGAGCTCGTCCAGATTGAAGGGCTCGATGGTCAGGATCTCCCCGCCGGGCGCAATCACCGCCGGCTGGGGCTGGTTGAACTCGTCCTTGTACACGATCTCGACGTACTTTTCCCCGACGAAGCCGATGGTGGCGATGATGGCCCGGGCGTCGTCCAGTAGCTGGATGCGGTTGTCGATCATCATGCGCACCAGCGCCTTGCGGCCGTCCAGGCGGATGTCCTCCACGATGCCGATCTTGACCCCGGACAGGCGCACGGGGGCCGCGGTGTACATGCCGGCCACCGAGGCGAACTTGGCGAAGACCGGGTAGCGCTTGCCCTTGGAGAGGAACTCGATGCAGGATTCGGTCTTGACGATGAAATAGGCGAAGACGGCGAACGCGGCCAGCAGGAAAAAGCCCAGCTTGATTTCTTTCTTCATTTCAGACCTACCTGGATCGGTCCCGCGGCCCGCCCCTCGATGAACTGGCGGACGATCTCGCTTTTCGAATTGCGGATCTCGGCCACGGTGCCGGTCTCAATGATCTCGCCCTCGTAGAGGACGGCAATCTTGTCGGAGATCTTGTAGGCGCTGACCATGTCGTGGGTGATGACGATGGCCGTGATCTCCGATGAGGCGCTGACCTTGATGATGAGCTCGTTGATGACGTCGGCCATGATCGGGTCCAGGCCCGTGGTGGGCTCGTCGAACATGAGGATCGACGGTTGCTTGGCGATGGCCCGGGCGATGGCCACGCGCTTTTTCATGCCGCCGCTGAGCTCGGCGGGCAGCAGGTGCGCCACCTGCGGCAGGCCGACGTGCTCCAGGCTGCGCTCGACGACGGCTTCGATGTCGATGCCCGGCTCCCCGCCCTCGCGGCCCTGGCGGATGCCGAAGGCCACGTTCTCGCCCACCGTCATGGAATCAAAGAGGGCGCCGCCCTGGAATACCATGCCGAACTTGCCGACCACGCCGTACAGCTCCCGCTCCTTCAGCGCGCAGATGTTCACGCCGTCGACGGTCACCGATCCGGCGTCGGGCTTCAGCAGGCCGATGATGTGCTTGAACAGGACGCTCTTGCCGCTGCCGCTGCCGCCGATGATCGTCGTGGTATGGCCCGCCTCGATGTCGAGGTTCACGCCGCGCAGGACCCGGTTGGGGCCGAAGGACTTGTGCAGGTCGCGGATGCGGATCATCGCAGGCTGAAGGGGAGGATCTTGCTCCAGAAGAAATCGGACACCAGGATGATCACCGACGCCGTCACGACCGCCGTGGTGGTCGCCCGGCCCACGCCCCGGGCCCCGCCTTCGGTCTGCAGGCCGAAATAGCTGCCGACGATGGCCACGGCGCCGCCGAAGAAGACCGACTTGATGATGCCGGAAAGCACATCCCAGATCTCCAGCGAGCGAAACAGCTGGGAGTCGAAGAGATTGGGATTCTGGTTCACCACCAGGGTGGCCACGACCTTGCCGCCCATGATGCCTACGAAATCACCGAACAGGGTCAACAGCGGGGCCATGAGCAGCAAGGCCGCCAGGCGCGGGCTCACCAGGTACTGGACGGGATTGACGCCGAAGGTGAATAGGGCGTCGACCTGCTCGGTGACGGCCATGGTGCCGATCTCGGCGCTGTAGGAAGCGCTGACCCTGCCGGCCAGCATCAATCCCGTCAGGACGGGGATGAGCTCCTTGGTCAGGCTGACGCCGACCAGGGAGCCGGTGAACACCTCGGCCCCGAAGCGCTGCAGGCCGTAGAAGCTCTGCAGGGCGAGCACGCCGCCGGTGAAGACGGACATCAGGAAGATGACCGGGATCGACTTGATCCCGTCCAGGTAGAGATGGCTGACAACCAGCCGCAGTCGCAGCGGTCGCCGGAAAGCCATGGCGAACGCCTTGACCGCCAGGAGGAAAATGCCGCCGCTGTGGCGGGCGAAGCCGAGCACGAACCGCCCGGGGGCGCTGGTGGGCACTATTCTCTCTCGCGGAATTCCATGTTGGCGAACTTGGTGAACTTGTCGAGGAAGGCCAGGGTGACCTTGCCGGTGGGGCCGTTGCGCTGCTTGGCCACGATCAGGTCGGCCTCACCCTTGCGCTCCGAGTCCTTGTCGAACTGGTCGTCGCGGTGGATGAAGATGACCACGTCGGCGTCCTGCTCGATGGAACCGCTCTCCTTGAGGTCGGACAGCTGGTACTTGGGGCCCCCCTCCTTCTTGCCGCCGCGGGTCTCGGGGGAACGGTTCAGCTGGGCCATGGCCACCACCGGGATCTGCAGCTCCTTGGCCAGTTCCTTC
>JAFGST010000162.1 GCA_016934475.1 Candidatus Aminicenantota bacterium
CTCCATTCGCGCCAGCTTGAATATCTTGGGATTCTGCTCGTCCGAATGGCCCGTGGCGACGATGGATACCGGGATCTCGGGGAAGCGTTCGCACAGGGAGCGGATGAACGGCAGCGACGCGTCGTCCAGGGAATCAAGTCCGAAAATGAGCTCGTAGTTGGGGTAATCCAGGGTGAAGTACGATTCCAGGTTCACGGCGATGTCATCGACCAGGTTCTTCATCGGCTTCAGTACACTGACGCGGGGGAAGCGGCCGCCCAGGTCGATCCGTGCCTCCCTCCTCGGCCGGAAGCGCAGGGTGAAGGCCAGGAAAACGGCATAGACGGCCAGCGAGAAGGCCGTGAGCGAAAGAAAAGCGATTTTGATCATTTTCTTCCTCTCCTATAATTTATGAATTAATTGTTAAAGCAAGATTATGGAAACATGAAAATTCGGTTAACGCCCCGCGGCGAACGAGCGCGCACTTGTGCACGCGTCACGCCGGCAGGAACTGGCGGATGCTCTCGGCCAGGAGGTTTTGCGAGCGAATGTAGAAGGAATGCGGGATCCGCGAGTTGGCCAGACCGGTCATCACCCAGCGCAGGGCTTTTTTCAGGCGGCTGTTCTTGCGCATCGGGTCGAGCAGGAGCGGCTGCAGGCGCTCGTCCAACAGGGCGATGCCCGTCTCCAGGTTGAAGCCGGGCTTGGCGAATTCCCAGCTCTCCAGCTCGAACAGGCAGCGCAGGCGGTCGAACACCTCGGCGGCCAGGCGGTCGAGGGTGAGGTCCTGCGGCACCACCAGAGAGCGCCCGGCGACGATCTCGGCCATGAACTCGCTGAAGGTCGCGCCGCGGGCCAGGGTGTAGGCCTCGGCGACGCAACCGGAATGGGTGTCGCTGGAGCCGACCAGTCCCTTGCCCAGCCGGCGCGAAGCGTCGGCGGCAATAAGGTTCAGGGGCAGTACGCGGCCCATGTTGTATTCCAATACCGGGAAAAGCGGCATCAGGTCGAAAACCCCGCGGATATTCAGCTTCTCGGTCGGCTCATGCCAGAAGGGATGGTTGTAGCCGTAGGGAAGCCGGAGCGAGCGCAGGGCGGAGATGAAAGTCTCGATATTTCCCGAGGCGGCCAGATCCTCGAGCTCGCCAAAGGCCTTGAGATCGAGCCCGTATACGTTGACGTGGACCGTATGCCCCACACGCCGACGATCAAGGATCTTGATCTCTACCCCGGGCACCACGTGCTCGCGTGTCCAGCCGACGCGGTCGTAGGCATCCATGGTGTCGTGGTCGGTGAAGGTGACGTAGCTCATCCCGGCGCACAGCGCCTTCTCGTAGATGCGCAGCGGGTCGTTCTGCGCCACCGGCGCGACATCGTAGGAGCACCAGGTGTGGACGTGCAGGTCGGCGGCGGCCCAGCCCGAGGCGATCAGCTCCTGCCCCTCCTGGCGCGAGCGCAACATGGGGCGCATCCGAGCCGGGACATCGCTGTCTTCTCTGGCAGTCCGCCGGCGTTCGCTGGCGGCGATCTCCTTCATTTTCAACCTCCTTTTGCCTGCCGGCAAGCGACATTGTGCCGGAAGTGAATGAATTTGCGATGAAATCTCGGTTAAATCTCGGTTTTTTCCCCAAGGCGACCGCTTAACCGCTTTTTAACGGGAAATACAAACCGCATTAACTTCCGCGCGTCAGGATAACCGGGACATGCACGAACTCTCGGGAACCATGTTCTACCTAGGCTCCTTCGCCGGCGCTTTCGTCTTCGGCTTTCCGGTGGGCCCGAGCAGCCTGGAGATGCTGCGCCTCACGGCCCTGCAGCGCCACGGCCAGGCGCGGTCGCTTGCCGCGGGTGTCGCCTTCGCCGATGCCGCCTGGGCCCTCGCCGCGCTTACCGGGCTGCATCCCTGGCTGGGGATCGCTCATCCCCGGCGCCAGGGCCCTCTCTTCCTGGTCGCGGCGTTGGTCTGCGCCTTCCTGGCCTGGCGCGACAAGAATGAGACGGGCGCAAGCCGGTTGCGGAACGACAGGGGCAAGCATCTCTCCCGCTTCTGGATGGGCGCGCTGCTCGGCGTTTCCTATCCCTTGACCTTCGGATCCTGGGTCGTGGCCTTGGCCGTCCTGCGCGGCTTCGGCTGGGGAGTGCCCCCGGGTCCGCCCTGGCTGGCGCTATTCTTCATCGTCGTCTTCCTCGGCTACTTCGGCTACCTTATCCTTTTGCGGTTCCTCTTCGCCCGCCTGAACGGCCGGCTTCCGACCATCCAGGAGAACAGGCTGCGTCGGCTGCCGCGCTATCTGCTAATGGGATTGGCCTTTCTCTTCCTGGGACTGTCCGTGGCCGAGTTCTTGAAGGAATCTTGAACAAGGAGGCGCTCATGCGCGTCGCTCTGTATGCCGGTGCGTTCAAGGCGAACCAGGACGGAGCCACCCGCAGCCTGTACCAGCTGGTCCGCTCGTTACAAGCAGACGGCATGGAGGTCGGCGTGTGGAGCTACGACCGGACCCCGACGTCGGGGGCGGGCTGGGTGGCCCATTTCACCGTTCCATCCCTGCCGCTGCCGCTCTATCCGGCGTACCGCATCTCACTGCCCGTAAGGGAGACCCTGCGCCAGCTGGACCGCTTCCGTCCCGACCTCTTCCACATCGCCGTGGCGGACATGGCCGGTCGGGCGTTCCTGCGCTATGCCCTGGAGCACCGACTGCCCGCGATCGCCACCTACCATACCGATTTCGCATCGTATTTGAAATATTTCCGCCTGGCCTTTCTCACCGGCCCTTCGCAGCGGTCGCTGGCCGCCTTTTTCAACCGCTGCCGCTGGGTGTACGTGCCCACTCCGTCGGCAGCGTGCGACCTGGAATCCTGGGGCGTGCAGAACGTGCGCCTGTGGTCGCGCGGGGTCGACCACGATCAGTTCCATCCCGGCCGTCGCCGGCGCTCGCTACGACGCGCCTGGCGGGCCCGCGGAAAGAAGGTGATCCTCTTTGCCGGACGCTTCGTGTCCTACAAGAACCTGGAGGCGGTGGAGGCCGTCTACGCCCGCTTCGACTCGCGCCTCCCGGAGCGCGCCCGCTTCGTCATGCTTGGCGATGGCCCATGGCTCAAGCGCCTGCAGCGCACCATGCCCCAGGCCGTTTTCCCCGGCTACCTGCACGGTCGAGAGCTGGCGGAAACCTTCGCCAGCGCCGACCTGCTCCTCTTTCCTTCGGCCACCGAGACCTTCGGCAATGTCGTGCTCGAGGCCCTGGCCTCGGGAGTTCCGGCGGTGGTTTCCAACCGGGGCGGATGCGCCGACATCGTCCGCGAGTCGGCAGCGGGGATCGCCTGCCCGACGGACGATCACGAGGCATTTTTCCAGGCCTGCCGCCGCCTCTGCGAGCATCCGTTGTTGCACGCCAGGATGCGCCGTCTCGGCCTGGCATATGCCTCCGGGCGCCGATGGCCGGCGATCAACCAGAGGATCATCAATGACTTTCGCATGATCGCCGCCTACGGGCATCCGACCGCAAGACGGCCGGCTTCCCTTCCGCTCGGGGAGATGGGCTGCGGCCCGCGGCCGCAGCAGGATTCCATCTAGGCCAGGGGGATGGGGGCCTCGTCGGCTGCGGAGTGCTCCTTCCTACTCCCTTAGGAATGAATGCGCTGCCCCAGGCGCTGCTGCAGGGCTCGGGCCAGCGGCAGCCGGATGCGCCGGGGAGGTCGTTCATGCACCTTCTTAAAAGTAAGAAAGATCCAACGGTGCTCGAAAAAGTTCAACACGGCGCTGATGTCCCACAAAGGGGGCAGCACGAGGACAACCTGCCGGCCTACCCGGCACAGCTCATCGTAGAAACGATCCGGGTCCTCGACATGTTCCAGCGTATGCGAGCAGAGCACGGAATCGAACTGGCGGTTCCGGAAGGGAAGGCGATAGATGTCCTCGATGCACTGGAAACGGGGAACATCGGCATGGCGGACGATGTCGGCATTGACCCCGCCGCCGTCGGTCTTGCCGCAGCAGATGTTCAGCCCCCACTCCCGCTTCTTCAGGATCCTGGCCTTCAGGAAGCGGTAGCTGAGCTGATTCAGGGCCCAAAGCACCGCGAACACTCCCAGGACGGTTCCAGCACAGGGCATGGATCTTTCCCGCTAGAGACGCGCCGCGGGCGGCGTCATTGGAAAAGCATCGGGGAACAGGCCATGGAGGTCGAGGAGCGCCACAGACATCAGGTCCTTAGCCGGGGCAGGATGATCGCGGCGACCTTCTTGGCGATTTCGAGGTTCCCCGGCTGGTCGCTACTGCCGACGGCGATATTAACGTACGCTTCCCCCTGCAGAAGGTGCAGGCCCATGGTCCCCCAGAAGGCCTCATCGGCAACGTCGACTACATCCTGGATGGGAGTCAAGGTCTCCCGGGTTTGTCGGAAGATAGCCGCGGCGCCGGGAGATTTGCCAGCCGGCATGGCGGAAGTCCTGATGATGGATACTTGCAGGAAACGAAACGAGCCCGGCTTCGCCGTGTTCCAGAAGCAGATCCGCTGGCCAAGGGGATGCCGCTCCCGGCTCTTGTCCTCGCCCTCTTGGAAGGGTTCTCCGAAGATCGCCTCCACCTGCGCCTTGACGATCAGGGCGCAGGGGGCGGTGACGGCCGAGGACGCCGCCCGCGGCGCCGCCGCACCTGCGGGCCCGGCCTGGCCATCCGAGCCTTTTTCGCTGCAGCCCGAGAATGCCGCGATGAGGGCCGCCGCACCAAGAATCCAAAAAAGTTTTCTTGAATTCATGTCTCCTCCTCTGAAGATCGTTTTTTCTCTCCGATACACGGAGAACTGACCCGTCTCCGGCCCCGGTCCCGGCCCAAGCAGGAAGCGCATCTCCAGGTGCAGCGGGGAAGGAATAAGGCAACTGAGGCTTACGCCCCAACCAGGTCGGATGCTTGACGGTCGCCGAACCCAACGTGCTCGCCGGCGAGCACCTTCGCCGGGCCGGTGACGATCATGGCCACGACATCCCGATCCGTCACCTCGCGACGTTCGCCCCCAACGATGCGAAACAGGCGGTTCTCGCGACGGTCGAAAACGAACAGGTCGTTCTCCCGGCGCAGGTAAACATCATCGCGAAACATGCCTCACCTCCCTACCGATTTTCTCCCAACCGGTTAGGAAAAAATTAGAAATCGGTTAATTTTCTCTTAAAAATCGCTGCAGGGGGCCGGAACGGTTGCTACGGCGGCAGCGCTGTGCTACATTCCCCGGCGTCCCGCCGCGGGCGGGGAGGAGGTACGCCATGTCGGAAATGTTCGACGGTTTCCTGGGCTACGCCATACTGGTCGTCGTCTTTTTTCTGATCCTGAGGTCGCTGCGCCTGCTCTATGAATACGAGCGCGGCGTGGTCTTCACCCTCGGCAAGTACACCTCGACGCGCGGTCCGGGACTCACCTTCGTCGTCCCCATCCTGCAGTCCATGCGCCGGGTGGACCTGCGCATCAAGACGGCCGAGATCCCGCGCCAGGAGGTGATGACCAAGGACAACATTCCCATGCTGGTCAATGCCGTGGTCTACTTCAAGGTCATCAGCCCCGAAGACGTGATCAACAAGATCGAAAACCACGTGTACGCCATCCGCCAGTACACCCAGGCGGCGCTGCGCGACGTCATCGGCAACGGCGAGATGGACTTCGTGCTCACCGAGCGCGAGCAGATCGCCGAGAGCATCAAGAAG
>JAFGST010000163.1 GCA_016934475.1 Candidatus Aminicenantota bacterium
AGATGCGCTTCATGCCGAACTGGTGGACCGAATTTTGCGAGAGGTCCCGGGCCCGGGCGGCGATGAACTCGAAGTTCGTCTCCGGGTCCTTGCCGGCGTTGAAGACGTAAATCCTGCGCAACAGGTCGATCTGGCCGCTCAGCTCGCGGGCCAGGTCCTTTTCCTTCTCCGGCGGCGGCTTCCTCTGGGCCAGGCCGAACATCGCGCGCAGCTGGACGTCGACGTCGGGGGACAGCTTGGCGGCCTGCTTCTTCAGGTAATGCCGGCGCACGAGGTACGGCACTCCCGCTTCGCCCGAGCGGCGGATATGCTCGTCGTCGACGACCCAGCCGAGGTTGTGGAAGGTCACCCGCGAGGAGATGCTGTGAAAGACCTCCTCCACGAAGGGCTTGATGGTGTTCTCCACCGACTCGGCCACGCTGTTGAACTGGTTGAGGACATAGTAGATCTTGAAGTTCTCCACGTAGAACCGGAACACCCTGAGGATGTCATCGTCGGCAAAGCGCGCGGCCGCCTCCCCGACCAGGGCGTCCAGGTTCAGGCCTTCGCGGTCGCGGCCGCTGGCCAGGAACTCCCCCAGGCGCAGGAAAACAGCGGCCCGGGGATCCTCGGGATTCCCGGCGCAGCGCTCCTGCAGCAGGGGCGAACGGAGCATGATATCGAGCATGCGGAACAGGACCGCCTTGGCCATCTCGGCCGCGGTGGATGTGGCCGCCTTCGAGCGCGGCGTGAAAAGAATGATGCCGCTGTTGGACAGGGGAAGGAAATCAAGGACATTGCGGTCGAGGCCGGCCTTCATGTCGATCACCAGGTACTCGGCCTGCAGGGCATTGATGCCCTCGACCAGTTTCTCCTTGATCCCGGGGCCGAAATTGACGATATCCTCGATAAAGCCCTGCGGCGAGGCGATGAAGCTGAAATCGACGAAGGCCCGATCCGGGTCCATGGCCGAAGGCAGGGCCTGGCGGCATTCGTCGAGCGAGCAATTCCCCCTCAGAAAGTGGAAAAGGTCCCTCTTGACGCGGAGGTTCAGGAAATTGCGCAGGCTGGAGGTGCCGGTATCCAGGTCCAGGAGGACTGTCTTTTGGGTTTTGGCCAGGGCCAAGGCGAAATTCAGGGCAAAGGTCGTCTTGCCGACCCCGCCCTTGCCCGATGATACCGGTAATATTCTCATGAAGCCTTTTCGATCGCCCAGTTTCCGCGGGCTTTTGCGATCTCTGCCCGCGACACCCCATGGGGCACTATAAAGCAAGCCCTGGGAAAAATCAATAGCCCCGTCCCGCGGCGCAGGCCGTCGGCGGCCGTTTCCGCTCAGACCGGGACCGTGATGACCTTCAGCGACGGATCGCCCATGATCGCGCCCAGCACGGGAGCCACGGTGCGCGCGGCGCCGCTGCTGTAGTATTCGACATGCCCGGGGCCTGGCCCGGAATTGAGCAGGGCGCGGGCGTGCAGCCGGTTCCTCAGCTGCCGGACCACGGCCTCGCCCGTGTCGATCACGTCGACCCGCGGCCCGCAGATGGCGGCGATCCGCTCCAGCAGGATCGGGTAATGGGTGCAGCCGAGCACCAGGGTGTCGATGCCCCTGGCCAGCAGCGGCTCCAGGTTTTCCCTCAGCGTGGCCTCGGTGCGCGGATCGTCGAAGCGCCCCGACTCGATCAGCTCCACCAGGCCCGATACCGGCTGGGTATGCACCTCCATCCCCGGCGCGTAGCACTCCATGAGCCGGGAAAAGCGCCGGCCGTTCAATGTCAGGGGGGTTCCAAGGACGCCGATCCTCTGGTTGCGGCTCAATCCCTGCGCCACCTTGACGGCCGGCTCGACGCCGACGAACTCCACGCCGGAAAAAGTGCCGCGCAGGGTCTCCAGGGCCGCCTCGCTGGCCGAGTTGCAGGCCACGACGATGGCCTTGCTCCCCTTGTCCAAGAGGAAGCGGCTGATGGCCAGCGCGCGCCGGCGGACGAAAACCCGGCTCTTTCCCCCGTACGGGCAGTGGGCCGAATCGGCGAAATAGGCCAGGTTCTCCCGCGGCAGCAAGCGGCGGGCGGCGCGCAGCACCGACAAGCCTCCCACCCCGGAATCAAAGAACCCGACCGGGGCGGGGCTGCCGGATCGTTTCATTTGCGCGCTTTCCTTGGCCATGGAGACCGATTATACATCAATTCGCCGCGGGCCGCACCTGCTGCCGTTGGCTTTGAATCCCGGCCGTTTCGTTGTATAATCCGCTTTCATGCCATCAAGCGGAGGCCCCTCACCGTGGAAAACCGATGCGAACCCCGCAGCCAGCATGCCATTGAGTTGCTTTTCGGCTGCAACGACACGTTCTGCCCCGGCACGACCTTGAACATTTCCCCCCACGGCATGCACATCCATGCCGAAAGCCGGATCGTGCCCATCGACCGCGAGATCAAGCTGCTGCTCACCCTCGGCAGCGAAGTGGTGGGCATGCGCGGCATCGTCTGCTGGAACTGCGAGGTCCTGGGATTGGATCCCGAGGCCGACCGCCACCTGGGGATCTACATCCCCGACCCCCACCCGGACTACGTTACGTACATCCGCAGCTTGAACTAGTACTCCTCCAGCGGCCGCCTTCCGCTACCGGAAGGCGGACCCTGGAGTCGGCCGAGGTCTTCCTTCGCTACTTCTCCTGCTTCTGCCCCTTGTCCAGGGCGAAATTCATGGTCACGGTGAAGGTGACCTCCTTGGCCTTTCCATCCACCATGAAGGGCTCGTACTTCCATTGCCTGAGGGCGGCCAGCGCCGCCTCCTCCAGCAGAGGCTGCGGGCTTTCCGAAGGCACGATCCTGGCCGAGACCACGTCGCCTTTCTCGTCGGTGGTGGCCTCGATCCGGACCATGCCCTCGATCCTTTTCTGCAGGGCTTCCTCGGGGTAGACCGGATTGACCTTCTTCAGGATCTTGGGGCGCTCCGCGGCGGCAGTGAGAGCAAGCGCCGCCTTCTTGTCCCTTTTCAGGGCGAAATTCATGGTCACGGTAAAGGTGACCCCCTTGGCCTTGCCGTTCACCATGAAGGGCTCGTACTTCCATTGCCTGACGGCGGCCAGCGCCGCCTTCTCCAGGAGCGGTTGCGGATTTTCCGACGGCACGATCCTTGCCGAGACCACATCGCCTTTCTCGTTGGTGGTGGCCTCGATCCGGACCATGCCCTCGATTCCCAGCTTGGCCGCCTTCTCGGGATAGACGGGATTTACTTTCTTGACGATTTTAGGAGATTCCCCGGAGTCGTCCTTGGCCGCGTCCTCGACCGACAGGACAAAGGCCGCCGCCAGTGCCCACCACAGAACGAAAAATAAAAACGCTTTCTTCATTTCTTTCTCCTTCAGGATTGATTTTTCATCCCCGTCACGAGCGATCGCCGGTTTCGACCGCGGAGACCTGCATATGGATGAGGTAAGAGAAGCCGTCGGTGCGCCCGGAGATGAACGATTCCTCACCGGCGTTCCGGTTGTCTCGGACCGTGATCACGGCGGTCGGCGATCTCTTTAATTCCGATCCACTCCGGTTCCCTCCCCATGGATGGAAGATGAAAAGCAGGACGACGAGAGTCGCGGCCGTCACGGCCAGGAGGCCGCGCGGACCGAAGCGAAACCGGGGTACCCGCCAGGATTGCCCCTTCCATTTCAGGAGTTCTTCTGCCGCCGGCGGACAGAAGCGCAGCCCGGCGGTCGATTCATGCAGGTTTTTCTTCACGGCCTGGCCCAGGAGGCGGCGCTCCTCCAGGGCCCGTGCACAGGCGACGCAATCGAGCAAATGACGTTCCAACCCGGCACGCGCCCGGCCGGACAGTTCCCCGTCCAGCCATTCCTCCATAAGACGGTGAAACCGGCTACAGGTCATGGTCCACCTCCAGTTCGATACCGGCCAGCCCACCGGAGGGCAGGCTGCGCCGCAGGCGCTTCAGGGCATTGTGCAGGCGTGATTTGACCGTTCCCCTCGATATCTTGAGCGCCGCGGCGATCTCTCCGAGCCTCATTTCCTCGGAGAAGCGCAGCAGAAGGACCTCCCGCTGCCGGGCCGGCAGCCGCTCCAGTGCCGCCGACAGCAGCCCGCGCTCCTCCTCCGCCACCGCGTGCCTTTCCGGGCCGGGCGACACCGGCACGCCGCCCGCAGTTTGGGAGAACAATGAAAACAGTCGCTGCCGGCGCACATTTTTTAAAAACAGGTTGCGCATCACGCTGTACAGCCAGGTGAAGAGGAGGCCGTCGCCCCGGTAGCGCCCCAGGGCCGGAATGACGCGGCAGAAGGTTTCCTGGACGAGATCCTGGGCCTGGGCTCTGTCGCGGCAGAGGCCGTAGGCGGCACGCAGAAGACGGTCGCCGTACTCGGTCATCATGGCCGCCAGGGCCTTCGGATCCCCGATCCGCAGCAGCGGGAGTGTTCCTTTCTCTTCCATCTACCCGTTAGAGCGCCGGGCCGGGAAAAGGTTCACGAAAAAAGACGCTCGCAATGCCGCCATGGGGCATAGTATAATCCCGGCAATGCCTGCAAGGCAAAGCCCGGCGGAGTTGCATCGCCGGCCCACGGCGGATACAATGGCTCCAGCAATCGCTCCCAGGAGATGCCATGAAGAAACTGCTTTGTCTTTTCCCAGTGCTGTTGGCGCTACCGGCACTTTTGCCGTCGGCCGCTCCCGGAGGCCAGGGCAGCCTGGTCATCGTCGGCGGCGGCCTCGACGCGGCCCGCGAGCGCGTTCTGCGGCGCATCATCGAACTGGGCGGAGGAACCGAGCGCATCCGCCTGGCCATCATCCCCGCCGGCAGCATCGAGCCGGCCCTCAGCGGTCGCGAGAACGCCGCCGACTTCATCGGCCAGGGAGTTCCCGCCGAGCGAGTCCGCGTCTTTCCCATCGCCGTCGTCGACGATCCCACCACCACCGATGTCGATGAGGCGCAATGGAAAGGCAACGGATCCAGCGAGGACCTGGCCCGGGACATGCGGGAGTGCACGGCGGTGTACTTCGTCGGTGGCGACCAGATCCGCTACACCCAGGCCCTGAAGAAGGCCGACGGCACGGACACGCCCCTGCTGCGCGCGATCCGCGAGGTCCATGCCGCCGGAGGGGTGATCGGCGGCACCAGCGCCGGGGCGGCCATGATGTGCGATCCCATGATCTGCGACGGCTATAGCATGAAGGCCCTCACTTGCGGCGCGGCGTTTGCGCCCGCATCCTGCCCCGAGGCCAAGGGGGTAAGCCTGTCCACCGGCCTAGGCTTCTTCCGCGACGGTCTGGTCGACCAGCATTTCCTCAGGCGCGGACGCATCGGCCGCCTGCTCATGGCCCTTTACGCCGTGCCGGAGG
>JAFGST010000164.1 GCA_016934475.1 Candidatus Aminicenantota bacterium
GATCTGGTCCTGGATGCGCTTTTCGGCTCCCTTGCCGATGGCCACCATGACGATTACGGCTCCGACTCCGATGATGATGCCCAGCATGGTCAGCAGGGTGCGCATCTTGTTCTTGACGATTGACTTGAAGGCCACCTTGATCAGGTTCTTCCATTTCATGGGCGCCCTCCTGCCTGGGCCGCCTCGGCGGCGTCCCGGGCCTCCAGGTCCCTGGCGGCGTCGTGGGGATGGGGAACCGCCTGGTCGCGGACGATCAGGCCGTCGCGGAACTCGATGACGCGGCGGCAGTAGGCGGCGATGTCGTGCTCATGGGTGACCAGGATGATGGTGATTCCCTGGCGGTTCAGCTCCTGGAAGGTGGACATGATCTCGATGCTGGTGCGCGTGTCGAGGTTGCCGGTGGGCTCGTCGGCCAGCACGATGGCCGGCTGGTTGACCAGGGCGCGGGCGATGGCCACCCGCTGCTGCTGGCCCCCGGAGAGCTGGTTGGGGAAGTGCTGGGCCCGGTCGGCCAGGCCGACCCGTTCCAGCGCCCGCCGGGTCAGCTGCATGATGTCTTCGCTTTCCTGCTGGCGCGAGTACAGGAGGGGCAGCTCGACATTCTCGAAGGCGCTGGTGCGGGCCAGGAGGTTGAAGCCCTGGAAGACGAAGCCGATCTTGCGGTTGCGGATATCGGCCAGCTGGTCGCGGTCCAGGTCGTTGACGTGGATCCCGTCCAGGAAGTAGTCCCCGCCGCTGGGGTAGTCGAGGCAGCCGAGGATGTTCAGCATGGTCGATTTCCCGGAACCGGAGGCGCCCATGATGGCGACCATCTCTCCCGTTTCGACGCGCAGGTCGATCCCCCTCAAGGCCTCGACCTGGACCTCGCCGGTATCGTAGGTCTTTTTCACCGCCTCGGTCCGGATGACGGTCTGGTTTTCGCTCATGTTCCCCTTCCTGCGCCGAGCATCACAGGATGCGCATGCGCGGCGGCCCGCCGCCGGATCGCTCCTCGGCCGTCAGATTGATGCTCTTGATGACCTCCATGCCCTCCTTGATCACGTCCGAGCTGATCGCGGTCATCTGGCCGTCGCTGATGCCGGTCTTGACCCGGGCGGCCTTCAGCTTGCCGGAGTCATCCAGATACCAGATCAGGGCCATGTCCTTCGGGCGGCCGTTGTTTCCGGACCCGAACCTGGGCATGCTGCCGGCAGGGGCCGCATTCCCCTCCGGCCGCGCCCCCCGGCGCGCAGCGAATTCCTTGGCCAGGCCCGCGAGCATCTCCTCGGTGGGCTTGATGCGCAGGGCGGCGTTGGCCACGCGCAGGACATCCCGGGCCTGGCCGACGATGAAGTCGATGGTGGCGGTCATCCCGGGCAGCAGCAGCCCCTCCGGGTTGGCCACGTTGATGACCACCGTGTAGTTGACCACGTTGTTGGTCGTGGTCGGCTCCAGGCGGATCTGGCTCACGGCGCCGGAGAAGGTGCGGGTGGGGTGGGCCTGGACCGTGAAGCGCACTTCCTGACCCTCCTTGATCTGGCCGATGTCGCTCTCGTCGACGTAGGCCAGGATCTGCATCTTTTCCAGGTCGTTGGCGATCAGGAACAGGGTGGGCGAGGAGAAGCTGGCGGCCACGGTCTGGCCGACGTCGACGCTGCGCGAGATGACGATGCCGTCGATGGGGGCGTAGATGGAGGCGTAGCCGAGGTTGATGCGCGCCCGCTCCAGGCTGGATTGCGCCGACTTCATGGTGGCCACGGCCAGCTCGTAGTTGACCTGGGCCTGCTCCAGGTCGTTCTTGGTCTTGATGTTCTCCTTGAAAAGGTACTGGGCGCGGTCCAGGTCCTGCCGGCTCTGCTTCAGCTGGGCCTTGGCCTTTTCGTAGGACGATTCGGCTTCGGAAACGGCCATCTGCAGGGAGGAGGTGTCGAGCATGGCGAGCAGCTCACCCTTCTTCACCATCTGGTTGAAATCGGTGTAGATCTTGGCGATGCGCCCGGATACCTGGGTGCCTACCTGCACGGTTGTCACGGCGTCCAGCGTTCCCGTCGAGGAGACCAGGGCCTCCAGGTCGCCGCGGTCGACCTTGGTCATGGTGTACCGGCTCTGCCCGTTACCGCCATTGCGGGTGAGGATCCAGGCCAGGGCCGCGACCAGCACGACGGCGACCAGCACCACGATCGTTCTCTTCTTCCTGCTTTTCATGCTCACGGTTTCCTCCGGATTTTATCGGCGCCCCGTCGGCACGCCGCTTCCTTCTACGTTCGCGGAACGGCGGATGTTTTGTACGGTTCGGCAACAATCCGCGACGTTTTTTCTTGCAGCGGGCTCTTGAATAATTTCATTTTTTTGCGTACCATGCCCGCGGAGAATGCCATGAAATGGAGTGAATGGCGGAGCGACTCCGACGCCCCGGTGCCGCGCGTGGACGCCGTGGACCTGTTCCGGTTCTGGGTGCTGTTCTTCATGATCCAAGGGCACCTATTTCGCGCCTACTTGCTGCCGGTCATCCGCCAACAGCCCTGGTTCAGGCTCCACGAGGTCCTTCACGGCTTCGTCGCCCCGGGATTCCTCTTCGCCGCCGGCTTCGCCGCCTTCCTGTCCTTTCACAACAAGCGTCAGAACTACCTGCGCCTGGACCGCGCCTTCGTCCTTCGCCTGCGCCGCATCCTCTTCGTCATCGCCGTCGGCTACTGGATACACCTGCCCTTCCTTTCGCTGCGCAAGACCCTGCGCTTCCTTCTCCTGGGCCAGGCCGACCGCTTCTACCAGGTCGACATCCTGCAGTGCATCGGCAGCGGCCTGCTGCTGTTCACCCTGCTGGCCGTGCTGCTGAAGGAGGAGAGGGTGGTGGCGGCGCTGACGGCCCTGTTGGGCGCGCTCTTTTTCCTGATGCCCGGCGCCGTGCAGGGCATCCGATTGCACCCGGCCGTCGATCCCTATTTCCACAGGGAGCTCTCCCTGTTTCCCCTTTTTCCCTGGGTCGGCTTCCTGTGCCTCGGCGTCGTGGCGGCCTTTGTTTATTCCCGCCTGCGGAAGGAGATCTTCTTCCGCCTGCTTTTGCTGGCGGGCATCGCCGTATTCCCATGGGTTTTCCTACTGAGCGGCAAGGCCCATTCCCAGATCGTCGCCTGGAGCGGCATGATGAACCGGGCCGGCGGGGTCTTTCTGCTGTTGTGCCTCAGCCACTGGCTGCTGAACAAGTTCGGAGGGCGCTTCCTGAGCCTGCTGATCCGGGCGGGGAGCGAGTCGCTGTTCGTCTACGTGCTGCACCTGTTCGTCATCTTCCACTCCCTGTTCGGCCGGGGACTGAATCCGCTTTTCCAGGATTCGCTGAGCGTGCTCGAGGCGCTGCTCCTGTTCCTGGCCGTGCAACTGGCCGTCTTCGCCCTCGCTCTCCTGTACGGCGGACTGAAGAAGCGCCATCCCCAGGCGTGGCGCTGGGCGTTCCGCCTGTTCTGGGTGGGATTTTTCATCCTTTTCGCCCTGCGGCCCCATTGAGATCCCGTTCCCTTTCCGGGTCCGCGGCGGACGCTGCGCGATGCTTTGATTTCCCCGCCGTTGGTGCTATAATTGCGCCTGACCATCAGAGGAGGTTCGCATGAAAAAGGCGTGGGTCATCGTGGTCCTGGCTTTCCTGTCGGCCGTCGTTCTTTTCGCCCAGTCCGGAATTCACGGCAAGGGCAAGCTCAAGGGTGTGGTGCTCGATGAGGCAAGCGGCCAGCCCCTGGAAGGCGTGACCGTCAGGCTTTTTTCGCTCCGGGCCCAGGCGTACTTTCTTCCCGCCCCCAGGACCGACAAGGAAGGCAAGTGGAAGGCGATTTTCGTGCGCGGAGGCACCTGGAACATCGATTTCGAGAAGGCGGGCTACGAGGCGAAGAAGATCAGCTACCGCGTGGACGAGACCCCGGGGGCCAAACAGCCGGACATCGACATCAAGCTGGCCAAGATCGAGGGCATCGCACTGACCAGCGACATCGTTTCCGAGTTGGAGAAGGGCAACCTGCTCTTCGCCGACAAGAAGTATTCCGAGGCCCTGGCGGCCTACGAGGCGATCCGGACCAAGAATCCCGACGTCTTCATCATTCACAAGAACATCGGCAACTGCTATTTCGCCATGGAGAAATACGACAAGGCCATCGAGCAATACGAGAAGCTCATCGCCAAGCAGCCCAAGAGCGCCGAGATCATGACCCTGATCGGCAATTCCTACGTCAACGCCAAGAACATGGAGAAGGCGATGGAGTGGTATGCCAAGATCCCCTTCGAGGAGATCAAGGACGTCGACACCCTGTACAACATCGGCGCCAACCTGACCAACAATAACAAGAACGAGCTCGCCCTGAAGTACTTCCAGCGCGCGGTGGAGCTGGACGCCGATTTCGCCGAGGGCCACTACCGGCTGGGGATGACCTACACGGCACTGAACCAGATTCCCGAAGCCCTGGAGGCCCTGAAGAAATTCATGGAGCTGGCGCCCGATTCGCCCGACTTCGGCACGGCCAAGGCCATCGTCGACGCGTTCTCCAAGGTAAAATAGCCCGAGCTGGATGGAAGGGGGCATGAAGGCGACGCGCGCTCGTTTCCACCCATGGGCGTGGCTGCTGCTGCCGGCGCTTGTCGCCGCCGCCCCGGCCGCGGACCGAAGTACGCCGCCGGGCACCCATGTCCTGCTGATCACGGTCGACACCCTGCGTTACGACCGGGTCGGCTTCCTGGATCGGCGCCACGTCCGCACGCCGAGCATCGATGCGTTGGCCGGCGACTCCCTGGTCTTCCGCCGCGCCTATGCCCACAATCCCGTCACCCTGCCGTCCCACGCCAACATCCTGACCGGCACCACGCCCCTGCACCACGGCATCAGCGACAACACCGGGTTCAAGCTGGACGGGAGGTTCCCGACCATCGCCCGCTGCCTCAAGGATCACGGCTACAGCACCGCCGCCTTTGTCGGCGCCTTTCCCCTTGATTCCCGCTTCGGCCTCGACCAGGGATTCGACCTCTACGACGACTATTACGGGACGCACGGCGAGCTCGAGTTGTTCTTCGTCGAGAGGCCGGCGCAGAAAGTGGTCGATCCGGCCTTGAGCTGGATCGGCGGCCGGACGGGGAAATGGTTCGCCTGGGTCCATCTTTTCGACCCCCATCAGCCGTACCTGCCTCCCTCCCCATATCGAGAGAGGTACCCGGACGACCCCTATTCCGGGGAAGTGGCCTATGTGGACGCCCAGCTGGGGCGGCTGTTTGATTTCCTGCGTACCCGGGGCCTCTGGCAGAAAACGCTCATCGTTTTCACCGCCGACCATGGGGAGGCGCTGGGGGAAAAGGGAGAGGAAACCCATTCCTATTTCGCCTACAACAACACCATTCACGTCCCCCTGTTCGTCCGCATCCCCGGGCGCGCGCCGGGGGTATCGGACGTGAACGCATGCCACAGCGATATCTTCCCGACCCTCTGCGCCGCCCTGGGCCTGAAGGCCCCGCCTTCCCTGCAGGGCGAGTCCCTGCTGGACATCCTGGCTGCCGGAAGGCGGAAATCCCCCGAGATCTATTTTGAATCCCTGACCGCGCACCTGAACCGCGACTGGGCCCCCTTGCGCGGCATGATCTCCGGCGACACCAAGTTCATCGACCTGCCGATCAAGGAGGTCTACGATGTGTCCAAGGATCCCGGCGAGGAGCGCAACCTTGCCGCAAGCAGCCCCATCGGCCGCCTGAAGGATGCCCTGAACCGCCTGATGAGGAGGCTGAGGAATCCGCAGGCCGCCGTCCGCGATCAACGGCTGGATCCCGAGGTCAGGAAGCGCCTGCAGTCCCTGGGCTACCTTTCCGAGAGCGGCTCCGGGCGGCGCCCGCGCTCCTATGGGGAAAAGGACGACCTGAAGACCCTGCTGCCGCTGCAGAACCGGATGTTGGCCGGCGTTGCCAGGTACCAGGCTGGCGATTTGCCAGGCGCTGAAAAAACGCTGCGCCAGGTGATCGCCGAGAGCCCCAGCTTCATCCTGGCCTACAATCACCTGGCTTCCATGTTCAAGGAGACGGGCCAGGCGGACCGGGCGACGGCGGTCCTGGAGGAGGGACTGAAGAAGAATCCGGGGAACATCCGCCTGATGTCCAAGCTGGGCATCGTGCTGGCCGAGAGCGGCGAGTGGCGCCGCGCCTTGCCCCTGCTCGAGCACTGCTCCCGCCAGGAGGACTTCGATCCCGAGAATTTCAATTTTCTCGGCATCGCCTACTACCGCGGGGAACGTTTCAAGGAGGCCCTGGAGAACTATGCCCGCGCCCTGGAGCTGGACGGCAACAATGCCTCGGTCTACAACAACATCGGCAGCGTTCATCTCCAGCTCTTCCTGCGAAACGGCGGTTCTCAGGAGTTTGCCCTGGCCGAATGGAACTTCCGCAGGGCCCTGGAGATCGATCCCCGGATGTTTTCGGCGCTGAATGGCCTGGGCGCCGTCTACCAGAGGACCGGCCGCACCGCCGAGGCCATCGCCTGCTGGGAAAAGGCTCTGGCCATCAAGCCCGACTACGACCTGCCCCGGGTCAACCTGGGCATCACCCTGATGCAAGCGGGCCGCGCCGCCGAGGCCCTGGAGCATTTCCTCGAATACCGCCGCCGGTTCGCCGCCACCATGCCCGAGAAGGAGAAGCAGCGCATCGAGCGCCTGATCGCCGAGGCCCGTTCCAGGTTGTGACCCCGCGGCTGGAAAAAAGGCCGCTCATGGGATATA
>JAFGST010000165.1 GCA_016934475.1 Candidatus Aminicenantota bacterium
GAGCGCTGCGAGCCGACCATGACGATGGGGATGGGCGGGTTCTGCACCATGAAGGAGAGGATGCCGGCGGTATGGTGCATGGTGTCGGTTCCGTGGCCGATGACGATGCCGTCGATCCCCTTGCGGATCTCCTCGCCGATGGCCTTGGCCAGGCCCTTGTACTGCTCGGGCCCCATGTTCTCGCTGAAGACGGCGAAGAGCTTCTCGGTGGTCAGGTTGCAGATGTCGGCCAGCTCGGGGACGGCGCCATAGAGCTCTCCGGGGGAGAAGGCCGGGATGACCGCGCCGGTGCGGTAGTCGAGGCGCGAGGCGATGGTGCCGCCGGTGCCCAGCAGCTTCACGTTTTTCTTGTCCTTGGAGAACGGGAACTCCTTCTCCGGGATCTTGTAGTGCGCCTCCTTGTAGCCGATCTCCTCCATGGCGCGCACGGTCTCGACGGCGACGCCGACGTTGTAGCCGGTGGCCAGCTTCAGCACGATGTGGCGGTCGTCGTCGTTCTCCGAGCGCGGCAGAACGATGCCGCGGAAGTCGCCGCGCGTGGTCTTCACCGTGGCCTCGCTCCAGACGCGGATGCTGAACTTCTTCAGCAGCTCCAGCGCCGCCCCCTTGTAGCCCTTGAACAGGTCGCTCATGCCTCGCCCTCCGTTCCCAGCAGCGCCGCCACCTCGCGCATGGGCACGTTGCCCAGCGCCAGCTTGCGCAGCTGGCCGGCGATCCAGCGCCGCGCCGCCGCCGGATCCTTCGAGCCGCCGATCTTCTTGAACTCCCTCCGCAACAAGGGCAGCGGCGCCAGCACCTCCTTGCGGCTCCTCTTCTTGAAATCCAGCGTGGCCAGCACCGACGGGAAGTCCATGTTCGGATGGTCGACCACCACCGGCAGCATGGCCTTGAGGATCCCCGGCTCCAGCTTCCGGGTGCGGATGAAGCCGAACAGTCCGTGCAGGCGCTCCCAGGGGAAGTCCCCGGGCCGGGGCTGGCGGCCCAACAGGTGCTTGAGGTCGTGGCCCAGGAGGGAGGCGACGAAGCGCGGCGCGAAACCGAAGTCGGCGTGGATCCTCTCCAGCAGGGGCGCCAGGTTGCGCTTCAGCAGGAAGACATGGGTGTCTGCCGGCACGCCCCACTCGGCGAACTGCTCGATGCGGCGCCGGACGTCCACGGGCATGGCGGCGCGCACGCGCTCGATCAGCTCCTCCTCGACCGGGATGGGCGCCGAATCGGTGTCGGGGTACATGCGGTCGGGCCCGGGCAGGACGCGCTCGAAGATCGTGGTGCCGTCGGGAAGTCCCTTGCGCGTCTCGTTGGGCACGCCGGCGAAGGCCAGGCGGCAGCGCTCCTCGACCGTTTCCAGCGCAGTCTGGACGTCGTCATCGCCGGCCCAGAACAGAAGCTGGGCGTCCTCCTCTCCCGCTCCCAGCGCCTGGCGCGCCCGCTCGAAGATCCCCTGGCCGGCACCGGGACCGAGCGCCTCGCCGTGGAGCATGTTGGGTTTTTCCAGGCAGGCGATGACCTTCAGGCGGTCGGCGATCTCGTCGGCGAACATCTTCCCCGGCTGGGTGAAGAAGGAGAGGATTCCCCGGAAGCGGGGCAGGTTGACGGCCAGCAGGCGCAGGCGGTTCTTCCAGGCCTCGTGGAGCAGGGGGTGCTCCCCGTTCAGCGCTTCGGCGTCGAGCTCCTTGTGGGCGACCTTCCAGCCATGCGGCTCGGGGACGCGCCGCAGCAGCTCGGCGCGGATCTCCAGCAGCGCCTTCTGGCGGAAGGCCTCGTTGTGCACCAGCTCGGGGATCCAGGCGATATGGGCCACCCCCTTGATCTCCACCCTCGTGCCGCCGGCGACGCTGACGTTGACGTCCTCGCGGGCCGCGCCGATGCCAGTGCGCACCTTGCCGGTGCTGCGCGCCAGGAAGCGGATGTAGTGCGCCGCCTCGGCGGCCTCGTCGGGGGTCGTCATGTCGGGATAGGTCACCGTCTCGATCAGCGGCATGCCCAGGCGGTCGGTGGAGTAGACGCGAACATGACCGATGTCGGAAACCTCGCGGCAGGCGTCCTCCTCGACGCTGAGCTGGATGATGCGCACCTTCTTGGTGCTCAGCGGGATCTCGCCCTCGATGCCCAGGATGCCGGTGCGCTGGAAGCCGGTGGGGATGCTGCCGTCCAGGTACTGCTTGCGCGTGATGTGCAGCTCGCCGACGATGTTGCAGCGCAGCAGCAGGGCGACCTCCATGGCGATCTCCATGGCCTGGCGGTTGAGCAGGAAGGGCGGCGTGTCGTCAATCTCGTAGGTGCAGGTGGTCTCGTTCTTGATGCGGTAGACGACGACCTTGCGCGTCTTGAACTCCATCAGCGCCGTGCCGTCGTATTCCCCCAGCTCGGAGAGGGTGGGCCGCATGTGGCGGACGATTTCGGCGTCGAAGTCTTCATGGTCGTGATACAGACCGGCCGGGCAGTTGCAGAAGAGCTTCTTCTGGGTCTTCAGTTGCTGGTGGACCTCCAGGCCGCACTTGAAGCCCAGCCCGGAATAGGCTTCGGCCCGGGTTTCCCGGCGCGGCGTCCAGCCGACCCGTTTCCGGCTCTCGTCGTAGTTCTGCTGCGGGGCGAAGGGTGCTTTCATTATTTCCTCGGCGAGTCAGGGCTTACTATAGGGCCGCGGCGCCGCTTTGTCAAGGCGACGCCCCTCCGAATCAGGGCAGCCGGGCAAACGGCGCCGGGCTGCCGTCCAACTCTTGCATAAGGAGGAAACATGAAAAAACAGATCATCCTTTCCCTTCTGGCGGCCGGGACGCTGGCTGCCGGCCTGCAGGCGAAATCGCTGCCGGCGCCGCGCATCCAGCTGGCGATCCTGCTCGACACCTCGGGGTCCATGGACGGCCTGATCGACCAGGCGCGCTCGCGCATCTGGAGGATCGTCAACGAGCTGGCCTCGGCGAGGCGGAACGGGCAACCCGCCCGCCTGCAGGTGGCGCTCTACGAGTACGGACAGAGCGGTATCCCCGCCGCCAACGGCTACCTGCGCCGCATCGTCCCGCTCAGCGAGGACCTCGACCGCATCTCCGAGGAGCTCTTCAAGCTGAGGACCAACGGCGGCGAGGAGTACTGCGGGCGGGTCATCCAGGCGGCGGTGCATGGGCTCGAATGGAGCGCCGGCGGCCGCGATCTGAAGATGATCGTCATCGCCGGCAACGAGCCCTTCACGCAAGGGCCGACCGACTACCGCCTCTCCTGCCGCGAGGCGATATCCCGGGGCATCGTCGTCAACACCATCTTTTGCGGGGACTACCGTGAGGGCGTGCGCACCGACTGGAAGGCCGGCGCCGACCTGGCCGACGGGCAATACTTGGCCATCGACGCCGACAACGCCCCGCCGCCGGTCAGCGCCCCTCAGGACACAGAGATCGCCCGCCTGGGCGGCGAGCTGAACCGGACCTACATCGCCTTCGGCCGCGAGGGCGGCGCCGGCAAGACGCGCCAGAACGAGCAGGACAAGAACGCGGCCGGAGTGAGCGAGGAGATCGCGGTCCAGCGGGTCGCGGCCAAGGCCGCCCCACAGTATGACAGTTCCGCCTGGGACCTGGTCGACGCCGAAAGGAAGGGCCAGGTGAAACTGGAGGAGCTGGACGAGGCCGCCCTGCCGGCCGAGATGAAGGGCATGTCCCCCCAGCAGCGCCGCGACCATGTCACCGCCATGCAGAAGAAGCGCCTCGCCTTGCAAAAGAAGATCGCCGCGCTGCACGCCGAGCGCGAGCGCTACGTCCGGGAACAGCAGAGGAACAGCGTCTCCGGCGCCACGCTGGACGAGGCCATCCTCCGCGCCCTGCGCGCGCAGGCGGAGGCCAAGGGTCTCCGTTTCGCGGAATAGCCGCCGGCGTCCATGGAGGAGAAAATGAAAAAGCGCAAATCCCTGTTTCCCCGCGGGCTGCTCCTGGCGATGGCCGCGGCGCTGCTGGCCTCCCCGGCGCTGCGCGCCGACGGCTTCATCGTTATCCCCCATCCGCCGCGCCCGGGGCCGGCGACGCCCTTCCCCCTGGAGGTCGTCCGCCACGACGTTCGCGTCGAGATCGACGGACAGGTGGCCACCACCTTCATCGACCAGGAGTTCTACAATCCCAATCCCTGGCGCCTGGAGGGGGAATACCTCTTCCCGCTGCCTACGGGCGCCGTCATCAAGAAGTTCAGCATGTGGATCGACGGCCGCGAGACCCAGGCCGAGCTGCTCGACGCGGCCAAGGCCCGGGGCATCTACGAGGACATCGTGCGCCGGCTGCGCGACCCGGCACTGCTTGAGTACGATGGCCGCGGCGTGTTCCGCATGCGCGTCTACCCCATCGAGCCCCGCGGGCGCAAGCGGATCAAGATCTCCTATCACGAGGTCCTGGAAAGGAGCAACGGCGCCGTTTCCTATCTTTATCCCCTGAACACGGAAAAGTTCTCCTCACGGGCCATCCCCGAGGTCAGCATCGTCGTGAACATCCACTCGCCCGAGGTGCTGGCCTCGGTCCATTGCCCGACCCACCCGGTGCACATCGCGCGCCCCGGCCGCGGCCGGGCCACGGTGAGCTACTCGGCCCGAGACTCCCTTCCGGACAGCGATTTCCGCCTTTTCTTCACTCCGGCCGGGGAGCGCCTCGGCATCTCGCTGCTGGCCTTCCGCCCGGCCGGGCAGGACGGCACGTTCCTCCTGAGCGTCTCTCCCGGCGGATCCTGGAGCGGGAGCGGCAAGGAGGCGAAGGACATCGTCTTCGCCGTCGACACGTCGGGGAGCATGTCCGGAAGAGCCATGGAGCAGGCCCGGGAGGCCATGCGTCATTGCCTGGAACGGCTCAACCGCGGTGACCGCTTCAACGTCGTCCGCTTTGCCACCGAGGGCGAATCCCTTTTCCGCGGGTTGCAGCCGGCCACGCAGGCGAACGTGGCCCGGGCGAGGGAATTCGTGTCCGGGTGGCAGGCCGCCGGCGGCACCAACTGCGAGGAGGCGCTGAAGCTGGCGCTGGAGGCTTCCGGCGATTCCGGGACCTCCGGGCGCCTGCGGACGGTCGTCCTGGTCACCGACGGCCGGCCGACCATCGGCGAGACGGGCGAGGAGGCGCTGCTGCGCCTGGTCGCCCGCGGCGGCGCGCGCCTGCGCATCTTTCCGGTGGCCATCGGCAGCGAGATCAACACCCACCTGCTGGACAAGATCGCCGCAGCGACGCGCACGTTCCGCACCTATATCGCCGTCAACGAGGACATCTCCGGCGGCATCGCCCGCTTCTTCGACACGATCAGCTTCCCGGCCCTCAGCGATCTTCGCCTTGACATGCCGGCGGGCATCGGCGCGGCCCAGGTCCACCCGCGCGACCTGCCCGATCTTTACCGCGGCTCGACCCTGACCGTGGCCGGCCGCTACCGGGGCTCGGGGCCGGCGACTATCACCCTGAGCGGCAGCGTGAACGGACGCTCCGAGTCCTTCCCCTTCAGGGCCGACTTCCCGGCCGAGAGCCTCGACCACGATTTCCTGCCCCCCATCTGGGGAGCGCGGCGCGTCGGCTTCCTCCTGGACCAGATCCGCCTGCATGGCCAGGAGCGGGAGCTGGTCGAAGAGGTCACGCGCCTGGCGAGGCAATTCGGCATTGTCACCCCCTACACGAGCTACCTGATCGTCGAGGATGAAAAGGGGCGCCTGAGGCGCGGCGAGCTGAACGAGAGCGACATGACTGTCGGCGGCCTGCCCGGGGCCCCGGCGCGGGCCGGGCGCCACCGCGAGGAATTTTCCGCCATGAAGGACAAGTCGGGGGCCAGCAGCGTGCGCGCCAGCACGGAGCTTCAGAAACTGCACCAGGCCGCAGCCGTCAACGCCGCCCGTCCTGAGTCCGGGGCCACCGGGGAACTGTCCGGCCAGGTCAAGAGCGTGCAGGGCGTGGCTTTCTACCTGAATAACGGCACCTGGATCGACGGCCGCATCCAGGAAATAAGGGGGCGGCCCTTGACGCGCATCGCCTTCGCCTCGGCCGAATACTTCGCCCTGCTGAAGAAGCACCCGCGGCTGGCTTCGGCGCTGGCCCTGGGGCGCAGCATCCGCTTCGTCCTGGCCGGCCGGATCTTCGAGGTCTTCGACCCGGGATCGCTCCCGGAATGATTCAGCGCACGGTGGTGAAGATGCTGAACTTGGGGGGATTCTCCAGGTGCTTCTTCACCGTACAGAGCTGGGCCGCCTGCACCACGGCGGCCCGGTATTTTTCCGGGAAAGATGCGGGCAGGACGATCTCGATGTTGATCTTGCTGATCAGGTGGGTCTCCAGGTCGAATTCCATGCTCTGGCGCAGTTCGATCCGTGAGGGATCGATGCCGCGCTTCTGGCAGAAAGAAAGCACGTAAATGCCGGCGCAGGTCCCCAAAGAAACCAGGAACAGGTCGAAGGGCTGCGGGGCGCTGTTTTCACCGCTGTTGTCCAGCGGCTGGTCGGTCCGATGGGTGAAGCCGTTGTATTCGGCGTCGACCCTCTTGCCGCCGGGGAAAGTGATCTTCATGTCCATGTGCGCATTTCCTGTTTCATCTGGGTCTCCCGCTCGCTCGTCCGGTGGCGCCATCACTCGGAGATGCCGGCCCGGGCCAGCATCGTCATGATCCACACGTAGGCCTCCTGCCCCTCCTGGAGCAGGTTGCCCTCGCCGTCATATATCCTGAAATGAGGAATGGATTTCAGATTGTACTGGCGGGCGACGGGCGACGACCAGTCGATCCCCTTGACCCCCCTGCGGTTGATGTTGACGTTGATCACGGCCAGGTCGGGCCGCTTTTTTTCCAGCTTGGTTAGGAGCGGCGAGATCTTCCGGCAGGGCGGGCAATAGTTGCTGTAGAAGTCGACGATGGTGGTCTTGCCCTTCTCGAGAAAGGCCTCGACGTCGAGCTCGGCGCCGGGCTGGAAGGCATTGACGGGGTGGCTGCGATATTGCCGGTTGTACGCCAGGTAGCCCAGCAGCGCTACCAATCCCAGCAGGATCAGAAGCAGGAGCCTGGTCAGTCCTGGATTGCTCCTGCGCGTCGCTCCCGCGGGGGGCAGGGTCGGATCTCTGAATGACATAAGAACGCCGCAATGGATGCACTTGATGCCGTTGTCCGGAGTGTAAAGATGACAATGGGGGCAGACCATCGTGGCCTCCTATGGCGTCATTATAACCAAATTGGTTTTGGTGCGCAACCGGTTCAACGTTTCTTTCCCAGGAGCGCCAGCCGTTGCCTCGACCGTTCGGCCAGATCGGTGTGCGGATTGGCCTCGATGCAGGCGTGGAAGCCGCGCGCGGCTTCCGCCGGATCGCCGGCCAGATCCATGGTCAGGCCATAGACATAGGCGTCGTAGAACAACCACAGCCGGGTCATGAAGTCGCCCCGCGCCCGCTCGCGCAGGCGGGCGAAGGCCTGGCGGGCCGAGCGGGCGGCTTCGCTCGCCCGGCCCGAGCGGGCCAGGATATGGCAGGCGGAGATCTCGGCCAGGTGGCCGTACTCCAGCGAGTTGCGGAAGATGTCGCTGAACAGGAAATCGGCCCGCTCGGGGTCCTGCTCCGCCAGCAGCAGCGCCCGCCCCAGCAACAGCCTGAGCTCGCGCACGTCAAGAGCTCCCAGCGGCCGCGGTTCCAGGCGGCGGAGCAAGGCCAGCGCGGCGGCATAGCGCCCCCGGAACAATTCGACCGCGGCCCGCCCCATCATTCCGATGTCCTCGATCTTGGACTGGATTTTTCCGAACTCGGCCTCGGCCTCGCTGAAACATCCCGCGCCGAGGTGCAAATAGGCCTTGAACAGGGTGACCCCGAAGGTGGAGAATCCCCAGAACTGGTTGGAGTCGGAAGGAGACTCGGAAAGCCGCCGCAGGGCGGCCGGCGCATCGCCCCGCAGCGCCGCCAGCTCGCACAGCCGCTCGCTGGCATCGTTGTTCCCCGGGAACCGGTCCAATGCCCGCAAGAGGCTCCTTTCCCCGTCGCCGTACCTTCCCAGGTCCACCTGCAGGTCGCCCTGCATGAAGAGCAGCGCCGAGCGCAGGTAGGGGTTCTGCAGGGGGAAGGCGGCCGCCTGGTCGATCAGCGCCAAGGCGCTTTCCAGGTTGCGCTTCACCATCTTATCCTGGAAGCTCAGGTTGACCAGGGTGTAGACCCGGCGCAGCGTGTCGGGCGGATCGAAAAACGCCCGGCGCCCTTCCCTTGTCTGCAGCGTCAGCCGGCCCTCGCGGTCGAGCTCCAGGAGGTCGCCGCGGTTGTCCTCGCTGAAGCGCGCCCGCCCTTCCTGGCGCCAGCGGTTCTCGATCATGCGCGTCCGGAACGGCAGGATGAACAGAATGTCCGAATTCGGAACGTTGTTGCGGGCATCCGGCGTCAGATTGGGGATGCCCCGGATCAGCTCAGAGCCGGGGCCCGTGGTGTCGAAGGTGATCTCGGCGACGAACGACATGTGGGCGAACAGATTGTTGACGCCGAACAGCATGAACGAGGCTTTGCTGTCGCTGCTGGCCAGGGGGGTGGTGAGGAACGTTCCCGGGTGGGTGAACACGAATTTCCTCAGGCCGCGGCCATAGATCAGTGCGAAGGGGTACATGCTCTGGTACTGCTGGACGGTGAAAAGAGTCTCCGCCTCGCCGTCGGGCCGGGTCGCCAGCATGGTGAAATCGTGGGGCTTGACGACCTTAATGTAATCGTAGGCATCGTACTCCAGATCGGCCACCAGGGATTCCTGTCTCAGGACTTTCCCGCTCTCGTCGAGCACTGCCCGCTGGCACAGCAGGGCGCCGTCGCTGATGGACTGCTCGGCGGGGAACGCCAGGTCCTTGGATGGCACCAGCAAGGCGACGGAAAGCGTCCTGTCGCCGAGATCCAGCGCCAAGTACTGCGAGGGAATCCCCGTTCCCTGAGGCAGGGGGATGCGGCTCTTGGTCTGGAAGGTGAAATGGACGGCGAAGGGGGAAAAGTCCCTGCGCCACAACAGGACGCCCAAGCGGTTGCGTGCCTCCAGGACGCTGCCCCGGGGCAGGAGGTCGTGGACCGCCCGCGAACCGATGGTGGCCCGGTAGGCGAGCAGGGCCAGCACGGCCAGCGCCGCTCCGGCCAGCACCCACTTGTAGGGGCCGCGCCGCCAGGCCGACAGCAGCCGCTGCGGCCAGGAGATCTTACCCCGGCGGAAGAAAGCGGCCATGGCGGCGGCGTCGCGAAAGCGCCGCCCCGGCGATTTCTCTAGCGCCCTGTCCAGGCCGAGGCGCAGGAAGGGCGGCAGGGCGCCCGCGGCCGGTGCCGGCGGCTCGGGACGCTGGTGGAGCTGCTTGAAGATCACCTCCATGGTGCTGGGATTCTCGAAGGGGTGGCGGCCGGTGAGGGTGCGGTAGAGGACCAGCCCCAGCTGGTAGACGTCGGAGGGGAAGCCGATGCCGTTGCCGCGGATCTGCTCGGGCGACATGTAATAGGGCGAGCCGACGATTTCGCCCACCGTGGAGGTCTTCTCCGCGTCCTCGACCTCCTTGGCCAGGCCGAAATCGAGGATCTTGACCTGCCGCCGCTCGTCGATCAGGATGTTGGCCGGCTTGAGGTCGCGGTGGATGATGCCGTTTTCGTGCAGCACACCCACGGCCTCCACGATGTCCAAAAAGACGCCCTTGAACTCCGGCCAGGTGAGGAGGCACTTCTCCTCCAGGAGCGACTTGAGGCTGCGGCCTGCGGCCAGCTCCATGACCAGGAAATGGATCTCCCGCCAGCTCTCCAGGGAGAAGACCTTGATGATGCGCTCGTCGCTGATCCTCCGCGACAGGTTGATCTCGCGCCGGACGCGCAGGAACTTCCTCTCGTTCCTCGTCAGCCTGGGATTGAGGAACTTGACGGCCACGCGCGAGTTCAGCGTCGCGTCCAGGGCCTCGAAGACGATGCCGAATCCCCCCTGGCTGATCAGTCTCTCAAGGCGGTAGCGGCCATTGAGCAGGGTCCCGGACTTGAGCTTGACCAGGTTCAGGTAGGCCAGTTCCAGCGGTCCGCTCCCCTCCCTTTCATCGTGCCCGGCACCGTCGCTGATCGTTTCCCGGCTTTTTCCCAAGTTGTCTCTTTACGAAAAAAAATGAATGCAATAGCAGATAGTAGCAGTTCCGGCGCCCAAAGGCAAATCTCCTCTCCTTGTTCGTCGCCGGCCGCCGTGCTATCATCCTTCCGTGGAGGGAACCATGAAGAAAGCCCTGCTGGCAATCTGGATGCTGCTTCCGCTCCTGGCCTTCGCCCAGGATGGGGTGGATTTTGACCGCTACTTCGTCGACCGCACCCTGCGCATCGACGTTTTCCATACCGGCGACGCCAAGGAGGAGATGTTCACCATCGACCGCCTCATCCAGGAGGGGCCGTGGGCGGGCAATCCGCGCCGGCTCATCGTCCCCTTCGAACTGGGCCGCTATTTGCTGCGCGTAAGCGACGCCGCCACGGGCGCGATCATCTACAGCAAGGGCTTTGACAGCTACTTCGGCGAGTACAAGACCACCGAGCCGGGAGTCAGTGGCATAAAAAAGACCTTCTCCGAATCCCTGCTCATCCCCTTTCCGAAAAACAAGGTGCGCGCCGAGGTTTTGTTGCGCGACCGCCAGAACCGGCCGCAGCCCGTCTTCAGCCGCGAAATCGACCCGGCCGACATGTTCATCGTCCGCGAGAAGCCGGTTCCCTCATCGGAGACTGCGTCGAAGCGCGGCGAGACGGCCTTCAGGAGCGGAGATGTCCTGGTGGTCGAGCAGGTGAAGAACGGCCCGCCGGCCGAAAAAGTCGACCTCGTCGTCCTGGGCGAGGGGTACACCACCTCCGAGGAGGAGAAGTTCCGCAGGGACCTGGCCTTCTTCAGCGACACCCTCTTCAGCCAGGAGCCCTACAAGACCCTCCGGGACCGCTTCAACGTCACCGGCCTGCTCAAGCCGTCGCGGGAAAGCGGCTGCGACGAGCCGAGCTACGGCTCCTTCAAGAACACGGCGCTGGGGGCGTCGTTCGACTCCTTCGGCTCGGAGCGCTACATGCTGGTCGAGGACAACCGCGCCTGGCGCGACGTCGCCGGCCGGGTTCCCTACGACGCGGTCATGATCATGGTCAACTCGCCGCGCTACGGCGGCGGCGGCATCTACAACCTCTACTGCACCTTCACCAGCGACAA
>JAFGST010000166.1 GCA_016934475.1 Candidatus Aminicenantota bacterium
GGGTGAGGACGGCGTACTTCTCGAACAGGCTCACGACCGGCTCTTCTCGCAGGCCCAGGATGGTATCCGGCACGGCGGCCGGGATCATCAGGTCCCGGCGCCGGGCGGCGTCCTGCCAGCCGGCGCTGTAGTTATCCCCGTTGAAGACGATCGCCGTATGCTCGCCCAGGAGGCGCTGCAGGGCCCGGATGACCGCCTGCTCATCTCCGCCGGCGGCGGCGATGGCGCCGTCCACCTCGTCCAGCCCGGCGGCGACCATCAGGTTGATCGCCGCGACGGGAAAGGCCAGCGAAGCCGAGGCCCCGGGCATGCGAAATTCGAACTTGTTCCCGGTGAAGGCGACCGGCGAGGTCCGGTTGCGGTCGGAGAGATCGTGCAGGATGGGGGGCACGAATTCCTCGAAACGCCTCAATTCGGCCTTGGCGAACTTCCCGCTGACGAAGGCCTCGGGATCATCCACGATGCCCTGCAGTTCCTCGCCCAGGAAGACCGACAGGATCGCCGGCGGCGCCTCGTGCCCGCCCAGGCGCAGTTCGTTGCCGGCCGAGGCCAGCACGGAAAGCAGCAGGGAGTGATGGCGGTTCATGCCGCAGAGAAACCCGGCCAGGAAGCTGAGAAACACCAGCCGCGAACCACGGCTGTCGCCGGGAGTGAAGCAGTTGCGGCCCCGGCTGTCCATCAGCGACCAGTTCACATGCTTGCCGCTGCCGTTGAAGAAGGCGAACGGCTTTTCGTGCAGGAGACAGACCATGCCGTGCTGGCGGGCCATGCCCTGCAGCAGGTCCATCAGCAGCTGGTTGTGATCGGCGGCGATGTTCGCCTCCTCGTACAGCGGCGCCAACTCGAACTGGTTGGGCGCCACCTCGTTGTGCCGGGTCTTGATCGGGATACCCAGCTTGAGCGCCTCCTCCTCCAACGCCTCCAGGAACTGCAGCACCGGGTGAGGGATGGCGCCGAAGTAGTGGTCGCCCATCTGCTGGCCCCGGGGGGGGCGGGCGCCGAAGATCAGCCGGCCGGAGGTCTTCAGGTCCGGCCGCAGCCGGTAGTCTTCTTCCCGGACGAGGAAAAATTCCTGCTCCACCCCGACCATGTTCTTCACCCAGGAGGCCCGCTGGTGAAAACGGGCCAGGATCCTGAGGGAGATGTCGTTGATGCGCTTCAGCGAGCGCAGCAAGGGGGTCTTTTTGTCCAGGACGCAGCCGTTGTAGCCGAAGAACACCGAGGGGATGAACAGGACGCAGCTTTTCTGGCCGCGGACGATGAAAACCGGCGAGCAGGGGTCCCAGGCCGTGTAGCCGCGGGCCTCGAAGGTCGAGCGCATCCCGCCGTGGGGAAAAGACGAGGCGTCCGGCTCGCCCTTGACCAGGTCGCGGCCGGAAAAGCGGGAAAGGATCCTGCCGTTGCCTTCCCACTCCAGGAAGGTGTTCTGCTTGCCCGCGGTCAATCCGGTCAGGGGCATGAACCAGTGGGTGAAATGGGTGACGCCCATGGCCTCGGCCCATTTGCGGATTTCGCGGGCGATCAGGTCGGCCACCTCCGGATCCAGCGATTTCTTCTGGTCCCGGGTGCGCAGGAATCTCTGCAGGACCCGGGGGGGGAGGCAGCCCTTCATGCGCTCCAGGTCAAAAACATGGCTGGCGAAAGCGTTTTCCATCTTCTCCTCCCCGGCAACGGAACGGCGCGCCGGAATTCCTCCACCGGTTTCGCGGGAAGGAACTTTATAGCCCATCGCGCCGGTTTTGTCAAAGGAGACGCGGCCGGACACGCGGCGGCGGACGGCACTGGGCGGGCTGTTGCAAAGGGCGCGAATTGCGGTACAATGCTGGAATGCAGGCAATCGTACGCGGCGGAACTCATGCGCGATAAGATCAGGGAACTGACCAAGGATACGGCCATCTACGGCATCTCCACCATCGTCGGCCGCTTCCTCGGCTTCCTGCTCGTCCCCTTCTACACCCACTTCATCTCCCGCGCCGACATGGGCATCTATACCAACATCTACGCCTACCTGGCGTTCCTGAACATCGTCTACATCTACGGCATGGACGCCGCCTTCATGAAGTACAGCTCGCTGGCCGCCGGGGAGGAAAAGAACCGCACCTTTTCCACGGCCTACCTGGCGGTCGTCCTGACGACGCTGGTCTTGACCGGCGCGCTCTTCCTGCTGCGCTCCCCCTTCAATGCCTTGATGGAGGTGCCCGCGCGCTACGGCAAGCTCGTTTACTACCTCATCTTCATCCTGCTCTTCGACACCTTGTCGCTGATCCCCTTCGCCAGCCTGCGCCTGGAAAGGAAGGCCAAGACGTTCGCCTTCGTCAAGCTGGGGAACATCCTGCTCAACCTGGGCCTCAACCTCCTGCTCTTCCTCCACTTCCGCCTGGGCATCGAGGCGATCTTCATTGCCAACCTGGCGGCTTCGGCCGCGACCTTCCTGGTCCTGCTGCCGGAGATCCTGTCGCGGCTGCGCTGGCGCATCCGGGGCGGCGAGCTGCGGCGCATGCTGCGCTTCGGCCTGCCCTACCTGCCGGCCAGCCTGGCCTCGATCATGGTCCAGGTGATCGACCGCCCGATCGTCCTGGCCCTGACCGACGCCGAGACCCTCGGCCTCTATCAGACCGGCCACAAGCTCGGCATTTTCATGATGCTTGTGGTCTCCATGTTCCAGTACGCCTGGCAGCCCTTCTTCCTGAACAATGCCCGCGAGAAGAACGCCAAGGAGATGTTCGCCAAGGTCCTGACCTTGTTCGTGCTGGCCGCCAGCATCCTCTGGGTCTTGGTTTCACTGTTCATCGACAACGTCGCCGCCATGACGATCGGCGCCGGCCGCTCGCTGATCGCCGCGAACTTCCTGCCCGGCTTGGTCGTGGTGCCGATCATCCTGCTGGCCTACCTCTTCAACGGCATCTACGTCAACCTGCAGGTCGGGCTCTACATCGAGGAGAAGACGAAATACTTCCCGCTGGTGACCGGTGCCGGGGCCCTGGTCAACGTGGGGACGAACCTGCTGCTGATCCCGAGGCTGGGGATCGTCGGGGCGGCGCTGGCCGTTCTGGCCAGCTACATGGTCATGGCCCTCCTGCTGCAGCGCATCACGCGGAGGATTTATCCGGTGGCCTACGAGTACGGCAAGCTGGGCCGGATCCTGGCCACGGTCTTTCTTACCGCCGCCGCCTATTATTTCCTCCTCTACCGGGGCTGGCTGAACCTGGGGGCCAAGCTGGCCCTGCTGGCGGCGTTCGCGGCGATGATGGCCGTCCTGCGCGTGGTGCGGACGGACGACCTGCGGCGCTGGCGGTCGCTGCTGCCGAGAACAAGGCGAGGGACCAGTAACAAGTGACGAGAAAGACGGGAACTCGGCGTACGGCATACGGCTGACGGCAGCAGCAAAGACCGATCTATCGTGACGCGTAACGCGTGACGAGTAAGAAAAAAAACCAAGCACCAAAATCCAAATTCCAAACAAATTCCAATGTCCAAAACGAAAACCCGTTCAGGGCACGTTTCTTTGCTTGGGTCATTCGGTCATTGGGATTTGGCATTTGTTTGGTGCTTGGTGCTTGCGATTTGGAATTTGATTCTTTCGCGTTATGCGTTGCGCGTCACGAAAGATTTTCTCGTTACTTCACTTGTCTTTCTTCTTCTTGCGCCCCAGGATGCCGCCGCTGAGAAAAAGCCCGGCCCCCAGAACGAAGCCGAAATCATACCAGCCGCCGCTGTTATGCACCTCGTAGAACGACACCTTTTCGCTGAACAGGGAAACGATGAAGGTGATGGGGGCGATCAGGCCGTGCCACAGCCCCCTCCAGAACCCGGCCACTCTCCCCTCGCCGTCCACGGTCCCGGCCGCTTTGTTGGGGCCGGGGGCGCAGGAAAGGGAAAGGATCATGACCACGAGAAAAACCAGCGCGATCGATCTCTTCATGCGGACCTCCCGACGCTCATGGCGAGCGCTCGCCCGGAAATGATAGCGCCGGATCACGCCGGAAGCAAGCGCCAGCGGCCGCGATTGACAATGGCCAGCCCGTTCTTTAGAATCGGCTCATCGGGATCTCCCGCCTAAGGTGGTGCGCATGGACTCGACGAAGGATAACGCTTCCTACGGCCTCTTGCGGCGCCTGGGAAAGATCATTGCGGTCCGGCGCTTCGGCGACGAGGAGAAGGACCGGCTGGCGCGGGTCCTGAACGTGACCCTGATCTTCGGTTTCGTCGCCACCGTGCTGACGGCCATCGCCGCGGCCGCGGCCGGGCAGCACGGCAAGGCGGAGGTGATCGCCGTCGCCGCCGGCACCACGCTGCTGCTCCAGGTTCCCCTGCGCCTGGGGCGCATCCGCCTGGCCATATTCCTGACCTTCCTTTTCGTGCTGGCCCTGGTCACCATCCTGTTGCTCATCGGCGGAGGCATCCACGACCTGGGCTCGATGCTCTTCCCGGTGATTATCGCCGGCGGCGGCCTGCTGCTGCGCCCGAAGGAATTCCTGGCCATCGTCATCCTGTCGTTCCTGTCGGCCGCCTCCGTCGTTTTGATCGAGGTGGCGGGATGGATCCGCTGGTCGGAGGAATTCAGCACCTCCGTCTACCACCTGCTCACGATCACGGCCATCTTCCTCCTGGCGGCGGCGCCGGTCCGCCTTCTGGCCAACGA
>JAFGST010000167.1 GCA_016934475.1 Candidatus Aminicenantota bacterium
GCCTCGGCATCGCGGTGGCGCTTCAGGCAGGCGGGGAGGCCGCCCGCCTCGTCCTCGGCGATCACCAGTTCGAATTCGCGCCGCAGGCGCTCCATGGCGTCGTCGCTGAAGCGGTGCGCCAGGATGACCTTATTCATGTTCGATGTGCCTCGTGATGGCCCGGAAAGCGCGGTGGAACTCATGGCTGAATTTCTCCTTTTGGGCGAAAGGCCGGATGCCCGTCGACTCGACGCGGTCGCTGAGCACCAGCAGGGCGTGGAAGGGCCGGCCCAGGAACCAGCGCAGCGGGAACAGTTCCATCTCCACGATGTCGGCCCGTCGCCGGCGCTGCGCCGCCAGCCAGGCCGGGGTTTCGCGCTGGATGATGTCCACGCTGACCCCGCGAACGACCGGAAAATCCCCCCCAGCGAATGTCTTGAGGCCCAGACGCCGAGCCGGGGAGAAGCGGGTGAAAACGGCGCTGGGGGCGATTTCGCCCGCCTGCACGGCGATGGGCTCCCGGAAGCGCGGCGAGAGGGCCCCGGCCGAGCCGAGGAAAAAGACCTCCTTGTCCTCCAGGCCGGAGACCATCCCCAGCAGGAGCAGCAGCTGCGGGTAGCCGAGAAAGCCGCTGAGGAGGGCGAAGCGCTCGAAGACCAGCAGCGAGGAATGGAGGATGGATTGCCGGCGCCCCGCATCCCGGCGCAGACCGGCATAGAGCGTCGGCTCCGTGAAGTACGGGACCAGAAGGAGCGAGGGGGGCGTCACGAACTGCCGCGGGCGGAACAGCGCCGTCCGGGCGGGGCGAGTCGGCGATGGCTTCATGATGAAAAAAATGGGCGATGCAGGATTCGAACCTGCGACTCCTACCGTGTGAAGGTAGTACTCTAGCCGCTGAGTTAATCGCCCAAGATCCTTATTATAGGACGAAATCCGGGGGTGGTCAATAGCACGGCGCGGCATTTTATCGCCGCTTTGTATTGCCAAGATCCGGATTCTCAGGTAAAATAAAGTTCTTCGGGCCAAAGAATCTTTCCCGTCTCGTGATAAAGCCAAGAAAGGGGAATGTTTGTTGAAAGAGAAGTTCAAGAGATTCGCTAAATTCCAATTTCCAAGACGAGTTCCCGACAATGTTGGGATGGCGATCCAGACCGGGATCGTGAGCGTGCTGGCCGGGCTGTCCGCGGTGCTGTTCCTGTTCATGACCAACCTGTTGTTCGCGAAGACCTATCTTTCCTTCGCCGGCCGTTCCACGTCGTTTTTCATCCTGGCCAGTTTCCTGGTCATCGTCGGCACCTCGACCCTGGTCGGGCTCCTGCTGAACGTGTTCAACCCCGAAGCGGCCGGCAGCGGCATCCCGCAGGTCAAGAGCTCCTACTGGAAGGAGCTCGGATTCATGAAGTTCCGGCCGGTTCTGATCAAGTTCGTGGCCGGGATTCTCAGCATCGGCGGCGGCAACAGCCTCGGCCGCGAGGGGCCGTCGGTATTCATCGGCAGCGGCGTCGCCTCCAACGCCGACGGCCTCTTCGGCACCCCGAAGCGGGGGCGACGGGGCGCGTCGGTCATCGGCGCCTCGGCCGGGCTGGCCGCCGCGTTCAACGCCCCGCTAGCCGCGATCACCTTCGTCATCGAGGAGATCGTCGGCGACCTGAACAACCGCTATCTGGGCCGGGTCGTCCTGTCCTCGGTGATCGGGGCCTTCGTCGTCTACGCCCTTCTCGGCCGCCAGCCGGCCTTCTCGCTGCCCCCCATCGAAAACGTCTCCTGGCTGCACTACCTGATCGTCCCGCTGGTGGCGCTGGTCGCCGCCCTGGCGGGTGTCGTGTTCCAGAACGTAACGCTGCGCTGGAGGGGACGGCTCAGAAGACAGAAGCGCCTTCCCGCCTGGCTGCTCCCCGTCGCGGGCGGCCTGCTGACCTGGGTCATCGGCTGCGCGGTCTTTCTGGCCACCCGGAAGGTCGGCGTGTTCGGTCTCGGGTACCAGGACCTGTCCAGCGCCCTGAGCAACAATTTCGAGTGGAAGGTCGCCGGCATCCTGGTCGGCGCCAAACTGCTGGCCATGATCGTCGGCTACAGCTTCGGCGGCTGCGGCGGCATTTTTGCCCCCCTGCTTTTTGTCGGCGGCATGAGCGGCTATTTCCTGGGCGGGCTGGCGCGCCTGTGGATCCCCATGACCCCCGCCGACCAGATCGTCCTGGCCGTGGTCGGCATGAGCGCCTGCCTGGGCGCCGCCGTCCGCGCGCCGCTGACCTCGATCCTGATCGTCTTCGAGATGACGCACCAGTTTTCCCTGGTGCCCGGCCTGCTGCTGGGGGCGATCATCAGCCAGGCCACGGCCCGCTTCTTCACCAAGCTGAACTTCTACGATGCTTTGCTGGTGCAGGACGGCCACGAGCTCCACAAGATCCATCCCCCCCTCGACCTGCAGAGCTGGCAGAACCTTCCGGTCTCGGCCATCGCCAACCCGGAGCCGGTCATGCTGAGCGGTCTCGGCGAGGAGGAGCTGAGCGAAAAGCTGGAGCGCTTCCCCTTCAACAGCTTTCCGTTGCTGGCGGGCGGCCGCGTCAAGGGCATCGTGACCAGGCAGCAGATGCAGCAGGCCGTGCTGAAGCATGCGGCGCCGGAAATTCACAAGGCGGCTTTCTGCTATCCCGAACAAACGGTCCGCGAGATCGGGAAGAAGTTCGTCGAATCCTCCGCCTACGTGCTGGTCGTCGTGGACAGGGAAACGAAGGCGGTCAGGGGCATCATCACGCTCCACGACCTGATCCGCGCCCAGGCGGCCATCCACAACTGACCCGGCGGCCGGAGCATTGACATTTGCCGGGTGCTGGCTATCATAAAGCCAGACCGGGCCCGCTCCGCAGAATTGTTTCCCGGCCGGGATCGACGCATGAACTGGAACAAGGAGATGCTCAAGGGCTTCATCGAGAAGGCCGTCGCCGACCAGGAGTTCATCGTGGTCTCCTGCCGGGAGCCCTACCTGCACCAGTATTCCAATGAGGGAATCACCTACATCAATCCGGCCAGCGGCATGGCCAGCGCCATCATGCCCATCATGACCGCCTGCGGCGGGACCTGGATCGCCTACGGCGCCGGCGAGGCCGATCGCGATGTCGTCGACGAGCACGACCGCATTGCCGTCCCCCCCGATGATCCGAAGTACACCCTGCGCCGGATCTGGCTCAGCAAGGAGGAGGAGGAGGGTTTCTACTACGGATATGCCAATGAAGGGCTCTGGCCGCTGAGCCACATCGTCTATTCCCGGCCGACGTTCCGCGAGGGGGACTGGCAGATGTACCGCCTCGTCAACGAGAAGTTCTGCCGGGCGGTGATCGAGGAACTGGGTGGGAGGCCGGGCTTTGTCTTCATCCAGGATTACCATTTCGCCCTGCTGCCCCGCCTGATCAAGAACGAGCGCCCCGACGTCGTCGTCGCCCAGTTCTGGCACATCCCCTGGCCCAACCGCGAGGCCTTCCGCGTCTGCCCCCACGGCGACGAGATTCTCGACGGCCTGCTGGGCAACGACGTCTTGGGCTTCCATCTCCGCTACCATTGCCTGAATTTCCTGGAGACGGTCAACCAGAACATCGAGTCCATCGTCAACTACGAGCGCTTCTCGGTGACCTGCCACGGCCGGGAAAGCCTCGTCCGGGCCTTTCCCATCAGCATCGACTTCGACTCCCTGTCGGCGATCGCCGCCAGCCCGGAGATCGAGGCACGCTCGGCGGCGATCCGCGGCGATTTCCGCGTGCGCGGCAAGTCGCTGGGGGTGGGCATCGACCGCGTCGACTATACCAAGGGCATCATCGAAAGGTTCACCGCCATCGACCGCTTCCTGGAGAAATTTCCGGATTTCTGCGAGAAGTTCGTCTTCATGCAGATGGGACCGATCTCGCGCATCAATATTCCCAAGTACCGGGAGTACAACGACGCCGTCTATCACGTCATGCTGGAAATCAACGAGAAATGGCGGGTCAAGGACTGGCGGCCGATCATCATGCAGAAGGTCCACCTTTCCCTGGAGGAGGTGGTGGCCCATTACCGGGCGGCCGACCTGTGCATCGTGAGCTCCATCCACGACGGCATGAACCTGGTGGCCAAGGAATTCGTGGCCTCGCGGGTGGACGAGGACGGCGTCCTGCTGCTCTCGCAGTTCACCGGAGCCTCCCGGGAGCTGCCGGAAGCGCTGCTGATCAACCCGCTGGCCGTCGACCAGTTCGCCGAGCAGATTCACCGCGCCCTGGAGATGCCCGTCGAGGAACGCCGTGGCCGCATGCGCCGCATGCGGGGCAAGATCGAGCGCAACAATGTCTTCCGCTGGGCGGGCCACATCCTGGAAGAAATGAAGAAGCAGAGGTGAACCATGTCCGTTTTCTATTTCAAGACGCGCCTGAACCTGGTGGAGATGCTGGGGATCCGGGTGAGCACCGTCCCCGAGCTCCTGCAGCAGTTGCGCCAGGTGCCGGGCTCCTCGGTCTACCATCACACCCACCGCTTCCTGCAGCAGCACCACTTCCTGTGCCCCGAGCCGCCCAACGATTTCGCCTTCTGGATCACCAACGCCCTGGGGCTGGATGACCTAGGCGAGCAGCTGGCCAGCGTGGACACGATCCGCTTCACCAAGATCAACGACCTGCGCGACGCGTTCTGCGCCATCCTCGAGAAATACCTGCAGCGCCGGAACGGGGTGCCTCCCGGCTGCCACGAAGGCGAGGAGTTCCACTTCATGGCCTGCCGGACCTTTGTCTTTGCCAGCCCCTTTCATGCCGCCGATGCCGCGGAGTTCCTGCGGGCGCTGCGCAGCATCAGCATCAACTCCATTTATTACCATATATTCGAGTCGCGGCTGCGCTTGGGCCGGGTGGGCAACGATTTTTCCCTTTGGTTCGAGTCCATCGGGAACAAGCCGGCGGCCGACGAGATCGCCAAGCTGGACCCCTACACCATCACCCTGGAGGGGCTGCGCAAGAAAATCATCGCCATCGTGGAGAAACATGCTGCAAATTAAAGATTACATCGATATCGTGGGCGCGAACGCCCTCGATGAACTGGCCATCCTGGCGCGTTACCTGCAGGGGAAGCGCATCCAGAACATCAACTCCACCGCCGTCGGCGGCGGCGTCGCCGAGATCCTCAACCGCATGCTCCCCCTGCTGCGCGAGCTGGGGGTGGATGCCCGCTGGGACGTGATCCGCGGCGACGAGAGGTTCTTCTCCATCACCAAGAAGATGCACAACGCCCTGCACGGCGTGAGCGAACAGCTCAGCGACGACGACCTGGAGTACTTCCTGGAGGTCAATCGCCGCAACGCCGCCGACATGGACCTGGACTTCGATATCCACTTCATCCACGATCCCCAGCCCATCGGCCTGGTCCGCGAGCGGCCGCGCAACGGCGGCCATTGGCTCTGGCGCTGCCACATCGATTTCACCGATCCCGATCCCCGGGTGTGGGAGTTCCTGAAGGGCCTGATCGAGAAGCATGACGCGGCCGTGTTCTCGGCCCCGGCCTTCGCCCGCCCTCTGCCCATCCGCCAGGTCCTGATTTCGCCCTCCATCGATCCGCTCAGCGACAAAAACAAGGATCTGCCCGAGGAGTTCATCGCCTCGGTCTTCGAGAAGTACGGCATCGACCGCCAGCGGCCGGTCGTGTGCCAGATCTCGCGCTTCGACTACCTGAAGGACCCCCTGGGGGTGATCGAGGCCTACCGCATGGCCAAGGAGCACGTCGACTGCCAGCTGGTTTTGGCCGGCGGCGGGGCGGTCGACGACCCCGAGGGCATGCAGGTGCTTTCCGAGGTGCGCCAGTCGGCGGAAAGCGACCCGGACATCTTCGTCCTTTTTCTGCCGCCGGCCAGCGATCTGGAGATCAACGCCCTGCAGCGGGGCTCGACCGTCGTCCTGCAGAAGTCGCTGAAGGAGGGCTTCGGCCTGACGGTGGCCGAGGCGCTGTGGAAGGCGAAGCCGGTGATCGCCTCGGCCGTGGGCGGCATCCAGCTGCAGATCACCCACAAGCACTCGGGAATCCTGACCCGCTCGGTCGAGGGCACCGCCTTCTGGATCAAGCAGTTGCTGAACGAGCCGGAATACGCCAGCAAGCTCGGCCTGCACGGGCGGGAGCACATCAAGAACAACTACCTGATCTTCCGCCACCTGCGCGACTACCTGCTGCTCTTCCTTTCGGTCTTCGAAACCGGCGACATTGTCCATTTCGCCTGAGCGGCGGACGGCGCTCCGGCTTGACTTGGCGGTTTCTTTTGGCTTAGAATGCGCCCATCATGGCTGAATCGAGGTTGCGGCGCTTTATCAAGTACGTGGTCATCGACATCCTGCTGGCCGCCCTCATCTCCTTCTTCCTCATCAATTACGTCGTGTCGGCGTTCAAGATCGAAGGCGATTCCATGAAGCCCCTACTGCGCGCGGGAGAGCGCGTCCTGATCTCCAAGCTCTCCGTCCGCAAGGGCCACCTGCGGCGCTTCGACATCGTGGTCCTCTACAAGCCCGACGAGCCCGACAAGTCGCTGATCAAGCGCATCATCGGCCTGCCCGGCGAGGTGGTGGAGATCCGCGCCGGGGACGTGCTGATCAACGACAAGCCGATCACCCAGGCCGTCGGCGGCGATCCCGGCGCCGGGCCCTCGCCCATGGAGATGAAGGCACTGCTCATCCCCCAGGGCATGTACTTCGTCCTGGGCGACAACCGCCGCATCAGCTTCGATTCGCGCCTGTTCGGCCCGGTGCCGCAGAAGTACATCTTCGGCAAGGCCTTCTTCCGCTACTGGCCGCCGGCGGCGATGGGCAAGATCGAGTAGCGCTACCTCTCTCCTTGTTATCTTGCAATTTTAATGCAATTAATTAAATATTGCATAAAAAATGCAAAATATAAAAATTTGCAAAAAATATGCAATACTGTTGAAATGCACACTTCGGGCGGTTATTATTATTACGGGGAAAATCGCGGAGGAGAATGAAAAACTATCACATTTGGATGGCCGATATCATTCAAAGCCGTAAAAAAGACGGAGCCAGGGTCATGAAAGATTTCCGGGAGTTGGTTTCAGGGATTCAGAACGATTTCATGGGTCGTTTTCTGTCTCCACCGACCGTCACTCTAGGCGATGAGTTCCAAAGCATCGTGACATCTGTGCAATCCGGGATTGAGGTGATTTTTGCATTGGAGGAGCTGTTGATCAAGCGGGATGCAAAATTCAAGCTCAGACATGTGCTTTATTACGGTCCGATTGACACGAAGATCAACCCGACGATTGCCTATGGAATGCTCGGCGGGGGACTCTCCGAAGCAAGGGACCTCTTGGGCAGGAAGAAATCAAAGAAAATCCGCTTCCACTTCAGATTAAAGGACGCAAGATTGTCGGATGGACTCGGATTGGCGTTCACGCTGTATCAGTCGATCGTAGATGCTTGGAGGCCGAAGGACTATGAGATTCTGCGGCAGTTCTGGATCGATGATGATTATAAAAAAGTGGCGCGACGGCTGAAGAAGGATTCTTCCCTGATCTGGCGAAGGAAGAATTCGTTACGACTGCATGAATACCAGGCGGTGAAAAAATTGGTTTGCCTCATGCTGAAGGAGCCACTATGTCACTGACAGCCCGATTTGTCTTAATCTTGTTGATCGGAGAATCGGCGGCTTATTTCGTCTTTTTAATCGTGAAGAGAAGATTCGAAGGAAGATGGCAATGGCGCGTAGACCTGCAGACGATCAAGGGTTGGCTGGAAAGGGTCTTCCTTTTCCTTTGCCTTGTATACGGCTTGCCGCACGCCCTGATCGCCTTCGGCGCACTGAAGATCGGCACGCGGGTTAGTGACAAAGAGAACCGGGTCTCCAACGACTATTTTTTCATCGGCAACATCCTTTCATTGCTACTGGCCGTGTCCTATTACGCCGTCTGGCTGATCCGCTAGGATCGCAAAACTTTTCCGCTTCCCTTTGCGGGCGCCAGGGGCGGGTCGATCCATTGCTTTTTGTCATCGCCGCTTTGCAAGGGTGAGTGTTTACCTCTGGCCGGGAATATGGTATAACGCGAGTGATGAAATTCCGCAAATCCCTCTTGGCGCTGGTTGTTCTTCTCTGCCTGGCTGTCGGCGGGGCGCTGGGCGCCGACATCGAGGAGCTCAAGAAGGCGGTGGTCAGGATCGGCCACCTGGAGTTCAAGCGCGACGTCCCGGTGCGCTATCTCGATCGCGCCCGGCTGAGCGAATACATCGAGCGCCTTTTCGAGAGCGACTATCCCGACGAGCTGGCCCGCAAGGAGGAGGAACTCCTTTTCTGGATGGGATTCACTCCGGAGATGATCGACTTGAAGCCCTTGCGCCGGAGGATCATTCTGGAGAACGTCGGCGGCCTGTACAACGAGAAAACCGAGGAGCTCCTGGCCCTCGAGGAGTTCCGGAACATCGACATGATCAACGCCCCGGCGCTGGCTCACGAGCTGCGCCATGCCATCCAGGACCAGCACTTCAACCTGGAGCAGTTGCTCGGCGACCTCTCTGACTTCGATGACCGCAAGCTGGCTGCTCTGGCCGCGGTCGAGGGCGACGCCACGCTGGTCATGATCCTCCAGATCGGCTTCGATCCCGAGCTGGTCGGCGACGCCCTGAACGCCGACAGCATCCTCTCGTTCTCGGCCCTGACCGGTGCGTCGACTTTGGCCTCGGCCCCCGCCATCCTCAAGTACCAGCTGCTCATGCCCTACCTGGAGGGAATGAGGTTCAGCCAGGCGATCGTCGCCAAGCGCAAGTGGAAGGGCCTCAACCGCGTCCTGGGGCGCAAGCCCCTATCCTCGGAGCAGGTCCTGCACCCGGAAAAGTACCTCGCCGGCGAAAAGCCGCTGGCCGTGTTCACCCGCTTCCGGCCCCGCCGCGGAGAGCTGGCCCATTCGGGGGTCATCGGCGAGTACTACTTGAACGTCCTGCTGATGCAGGGGCCCGAGCCGGCCGACGCGGCCTCGGGATGGGGCGGCGACCTCTTCTCGCTTTACCGCGACGGGGACTCGCGGCTGCTGCTCTGGGAGTCGCACTGGGACACGATCGAGGACGGTTCCCGCTTCCACGACGATTTCCGCCGCTTCCTGGAGAGGGAATTCCGCGTGGACTTCCGGGACGGCCGCCACGGGGATCGGCCGTTCCTGGCCGGCCGCTCCGGTGCCGGGTACTTCTTCCTGCTGCGCGATGGGGCCCGCCTCTTTTACGCCCGCGGCAACGACCGCGGACAGATCAACGAGCTTATCCGTGGAGGTTTGTATGATTAACGCCACCCAGATCCGCAAGGGAATGATCATCCTGATGGAGAACAAGCTGTATCGGGTCGAGGAGATGGACCACGTCACCCCCGGGCGCTACAAGTCGACCATCCACGTCAAGATGCGCGATCTGGAGAGCAACGTGCGCTCGCCGTTCCGCTTCGGTTCCTCCGACCGCGTGGAGAAAGTCAGCCTCGAGACCAAGGAGGTCACCTACTCCTACCATGACGGCACCCACTACATATTCATGGACACCCAGACCTTCGACCAGATCAGCCTGGATGAGGAATTCATCGGCGACAACGTCCACTACCTGAAGGAGAACGAGACCTACCAGATGGAGTTTTTCCAGGGCCGGCCGATCAACATCGTCCCGCCGCTGGCTATGGAGTTCAAGGTCGTCGAGACCGAGAAGGTGCTGAAGGGCTCGACGGTGCAGGCCTCCTACAAGCCGGCCAAGCTCGAGGGCGGGCTGGAGGTGACGGTGCCCCCGTTCATCGAGGAAGGCAGCATCATCAAGATCGACACCCGCGACGGCTCCTACATCGAGCGCGTCAGCAAGTAGGAGTTTTTCTATTTGTCGGCCAGCATGAAAGCGGCCAGGTAGACCAGGCGGCTCACCTTCTCCATGGTCGTGCCGTCGAACTTCTCCATGCTGTCGCCCGGCGTGTGGTAGACGTCGCTCATGCCGGTGATGAAGAAGGC
>JAFGST010000168.1 GCA_016934475.1 Candidatus Aminicenantota bacterium
GCCGTCAGCGTCAGCATGCGCTCGGGCTGCGACTCGGCCCTGCTCTTCGACAGCTTGCATCAACTGGAGCGCTCCGGGGAATACAAGCGTTACGAGGGACGATGCGCCCTGGTCGCCCGTACCGGCACCGCCGTCTCCTCGCTCGCCGGCGGCTTTCTCGCCGCCGTCTTCTTGCGCCTGCCCTTCCTGGTCAATGTCGGCAGCGCCCTGTTCATGCCGGCGCTGGCGCTGCGCCTGATCGAGCCCGAGCGCGAGCAGCGCCGCTCCAGGAATCCCCTGCTCGACATCCTGCGCATCTGCGGCCATTGCCTGAAGCAACCGCACATCCGGCCGGTGATCCTGTTTTGCGGTCTGCTCATGGCCTGCCAGCTGACCGGACTCTGGGGGTATTTTCTCCTGTACCAGGAGCTGGGCATCGCCGTGGGCTGGTTCGGAGTGCTTTTCGCCGTCTTCCAGCTGGCCGGCGCCCTGGGCGGCGCGCGCGCCCACGCCTTCTGCGAGCGCTTCGGGGCGAGGAAGGCGATTCTCCTGACCTTGCTCACCCCCGTCTTTTTCGTCTTGATCGGCCTTTTCCCGAGCGTGTGGCTCCTGCTCCTGGTGCCGGCCAACGCCCTGCTGTGGAATCTGGCCTACCCGGTGCTGCTCGAGCGGCTGAACCTGGCGATCGGCTCCGACGTGCGGGCCACGGTGCTCTCGCTGGCCGGCATGGCGGGCAGCGTCACCTTCATCCTCATCTCGCCGCTCTTCGGCAGCCTGGTCGATGCGGCATCGCTGTCCACCGCCTTCGTCGCCCTCGGGATTTTCTTTCTGGTGGCCGGCGTCTGGCTTCTGGCGGCCATGCTCAGGCACTGGCCAGAAGCAGAGGTCATCAATGGAAAGTGAAAAAATCCCAAATCACAATTTCCAAATTCCAAACAAGCACCAAGCGCCAATGACCAAAACGAAGAAGAAAAGCCTGCCGTGCTTGTGTTTGGATCATTGGAATTTGGAACTTGGGATTTATTTGGGATTTGGATATTGGAATTTGGAATTTCCTTAGTGGGGGGATCGATGAAGGATTTGACTTATTCCATTTCTCCCGAGGTGTTCGCCGCTTTCCCCGAGTACCGCCGCGGCTTCGTCGTGGCCCGCGGTGTTCGCAACGGCGATTCGCCGCCCGGGCTGGTCGGGCTTCTGCGCGAGGAGGAGGCGAGGGCCCGGGAGGGGTTGCAGATGGAGACGCTGACCGCCGAGCCGCACCTGGCCTCGTGGCGCGAGGCCTTCCGCCGGCTGGGCTACAAGCCGGGCGACTACCGGCCGTCGGTCGAGGCGTTGCTGCGCCGTGTGCTGCGGGGGCAGGAGCTGCCGGTGATCAACGCGCTGGTCGACATCGGCAATGTCGTCTCCCTGCGTCACCGCCTGCCCGTGGGCGGGCACGCCATCGACGTGCTTACACAGGACATCGCCCTGCGTCCGGCGACCGGCGCGGAGGAGTTCATCCCCTTCGGATCCGACGCTCCGGAGCACCCCCTGCCCGGGGAATTCATTTTCGCCGAAGGGAACACGGTCCTGACCCGGCGCTGGATCTGGCGCCAGGCCAGACACACCCTGACCTTGCCGGAAACGACGGCCATCGAGTTCAACATCGACGCCCTGCTGCCGGCGGGCGCTGCCGACCTCGAAACGGCGGCCAAGGACGCGATGGACCTGATCGTCCGCTTCTGCGGCGGCCGCACGCGCTTCGAGATTTTCAACCGGGGGAATCCTCGGATATCTTTCGGAGGTGAGCCATGAACAGTCCATCGGTGAAGCTGTACCGGCTGCGAGGCATTTTCGTCGCTTATTACGTGCTGAAATCGCTCGCCGGAGCCATCGTCGCCTTTCATTTCCTGAAGCCCATCGTTGTCGACGGCTACCCCCTGCGGGGAGGATCGGCCGGGTACCTGGCCTTCTTCAGCCTGGCGGTGGCGGCCGCGATCCTGGCCGTTGCCCTGCTGGTCTTCGGCCAGCTGTTGCGGCGCCGCAACTGGGCCCGGGTGCTGTTGCTGGTCGTCGGCTGGCTGACGGTCATCGGCGCCGTCTTCGGCCTGCTGGCCTCGACGCAAGTGACGGACCTCGGCTCGTGGGTTTCCCGCTGGGCGACCGACATGGTCGACTTGGACTGGGAGAGATTGATGCAGTTCGATCGCGTGCAGAAGGTCTTCGAGCTCCTGTTCTGGGGCTACCTGATCGCGGTGCTGCAGTTCGACCGTGAAGTCCGGGACGAATTCTTCCCCCGCCCCCCGGAGAAAGAGGCGCCCGCCACCGAGAAGCCGGAGTGAAGAAAACGCTGCAAGTCCTGGTGGGCAAGGAGGTCGTGGTCGACACCCGCTCGCCTTGGATGTACATCGGCCGGCTGGAGTCGGTGCAAACCGACTGCCTGTTGCTGCGCGACGTCGACGTCCGCGACTGCGGCGAGACCGCCACCCCCAGGGAGCGCTACGTCATCGATTCGCTGAATTCGGGAATCAAGGCCAACCGCCGCTCGGTCTACGTCAACCTGGAATACGTCGTCAGCGTCTCGCCGCTGTCCGAGATCATCAAGTTTTAGGCCGCCATGCCGATGAAAGCCTGGCATCTCTACCTGATCCGCTGCAGCGACAACACCCTCTACACCGGCATCTCCAACGACGTTTCCCGGCGCCTGGCCGAACATCGCTCGGGCCGGGGGGCGCGCTACCTGCGCGGGCGCGGAACGCTGGTCCTGGTCCGCAAGATCCGCGTCGGGGGCCGCGGCGACGCGCTCAAGGCCGAACGCCGGGTCAAGCGGATGAAGAAGGAGCAGAAGGAGAAGCTGGTCCGGGGGAAAGTCAGGCTGAAAGATTTAATCAAGAAAAACGAACGATGGTGACGCGTGACGCGTAACGCGTGACGCGAAAAAGCAAGCAATCGAGCCCATGCAGTTCCTCGTCACTCGTCACTTGTCACTCGTCACGTTCTCTCGCTGAGCTCCTAGCCTCCCGCCGTCTGCGGGAAAGCGGTGTTGGAATACAGGTATTCCACCTTCTCCTTGTGCTTCAGCTCCTGGTCGGCCATGCGCAGCAGCATCTCCTTCACCTCGCCCTCGGGCTGGAGCACCGCCAGGGACTTGTAGAAATTGTAGGAGTTCCACTCGCGGTGGGCGGCGACCAGGTAGACCTCGCTGCTTTTCATGTCCTTCTGGGGGTCGGGCATCTCGGTGTACTGGGCGACGTGGTAGTCGATCGGCGTGTCCATGCCCAGGGCGGCAAACTTCTTCTCGCCCTTCAGGTAGGCCTGGAGGAACTCCTTGTGGGTCAGCTCCTCGCCGGCCAGATATCGCAGCGTCTCTTTGGCCACGGGATCCCCCACCAGGTCGTGCAGGCCGAGGTAGAAGGCCCGGGCCTCCTCTTCTTTCCGGATGGCGGCTTCGATGACGCTTCTCAGGCTTCGTTCTTGCATGTTCTTTCTCCTGATCCTTACAGGCTCAACTGGGCGCTGAGCATGACCTGGTTGGTCCTTGCCTTATCGGACTGGAAGAACGCACTGGTAAAGTGGGCGTATTCCAGCCCGAAACTGATGCCGGAGCCGGCGGCGAACTGTAAGCCGGCCAGGATCGTATCGGTCTTCTTCAGTTCCCTGGAGGCGAGCTGCTCCTCGTCGGTCAGGTCTTCGAAGGCGTAACCGATCCAGCCGCTCCACTTGCCCCGGGTCAGCAGCAGCTCCGACCAGAAGGC
>JAFGST010000169.1 GCA_016934475.1 Candidatus Aminicenantota bacterium
ACCAGCCCGACGGCGGCGCCTCGCAGTACTTCTCCGCCTCGGCCTTGGTCGGGAACCACACCCCGCCCTTCTCCTTGCACTCCTCGGGCGTGGCCGGGATCACGACCTTGTCGACGCAGCACCAGCCCGACGGCGGCGCCTCGCAGTACTTCTCCGCCTCGGCCTTGGTCGGGAACCACACCCCGCCCTTCTCCTTGCACTGCTCGGGTGTGGCGGCGAATACCACTCCGTCCTTGCAGCACCAGCCCTCCTCTGCCGCCAAGGTCGTGACGCCGGAACCGGCCAGCAGGCCCGCCATGGCGATCACGGCCAAAACCGCGAGCCATGAAATTCTTTTTCTCATTCTTCCCTCCCAAGCAGGATCACCTCGGACCCCACCTCATGATACATACGAAATTCCCACAAAAATCTCATTCTCGATCTTTGAAGGATCAGCGGTTGAAACAAAATGCATGCGTTGATTGGGTTATGCTCCTCCCCTCCCCCGATGCGGTCGCGAAACGATCAGAAGGTATCCACCACCAGAATGGTGTCGTTGTTTCCCGCACAGACGTAGATCTTTCCAGCCGGCTCGTTGACGGCCAGGGCTTTCGCGTAGAAGCTGCCGCTCGCGGGCTGGATCACCCCCTGGTAGCCGCCGCCGAGGTCGAACTTCTGGATGCGGGCGAAGGTGGGCGCCACGTTGTGGTCGCCGACGATCAGCGAGGCGCCCCCCATCAAGGCGATGCCGATCGGGTTGCGGAACTGCCCGGCGCCGCTTCCCGGACTGCCCCAGGTGCGGACAAACGCGCCGGAGGTGGTGAAGACGTTGATGCGATTGCCGTATTGGTTGTCGGAGCTCTCGGCGACGAAGACCTGGTTGCCGGCGACGGCGATGCCGTTGGGACCCGGCCAGGGATTGTCGCGGTCGACGCGGAAGTGCCCGGATACCGTGCCCACGGCATTGTACACCACCACCACGCGGTTGATGTTGTCGAGGACGTACAGGTTTCCGGATCCGTCGGCGTCCACGTCCACGGCGGCCGGGCTGCCGCTGAGGACGTTGAAATCGGGCACTTTCCAGGCGGCCTGATGGTTGCCCTCCAGGTCGAAGATCTGCAGGTTGGAGCCCGAGGTGTTGACGTCGCAGACAAAGAGGCGGCCGCCGTCCACGACAAGCCCGTGGGGATACAGCCCGGGAGTGAAGCCCCATTTCTTGATGAACTTGCCGTTGGCCGTGAATTTCTGGATGCGCCGGTTGTCGCGGTCGGAAACGTAGACGTTGCCGTCGTCGTCGAGGGCGATGCCCGACGGGTCGTCGAACAGGCCGTCGGTCGTCCCGTGGCCGCCGAACTCCTCGACCGTGACCGCATCGCCGCTTTTCTTCGTCAGCAGCAGCACCAGCAATGCCGCCAAGACCACTCCGCCGCCCACGATCCAGGGCAGGAGCGATCGCGCCTTTTTCCCGGCCCCGTGGGAAGCACTCTCCATGACGACGTAATTCGGCTGCTCGTCGTGCTCGGCGGACCGATCGGCGGCCGCCGCGCCGCAGGCTCGGACAGGAACGGGAAGCACGGCCAGCTCCAGCAGGCCGCAAAAGCAGACGATCGTCAACAGGCTGAGAGCCTTTCGGCCAGATATCGACATGTTCATTCTGCCCTCCTCTGCTAGCCGCATTAAAAGACACGCTCCCGCTATTGTCAAGTGTGGGCGCCTCCCGGTCAGAAGGAGATGCCGGCGAAGAAGAAGGCCTTGAACAGGTGGCAGCGGGCCTTGGGGTCGTCGTTGAACTCATGGTTGCTGAACGGCAGGAAGAAATGGAGCCCCAGGCTGACGTCCAGGGCCCGCAGGTACTCCTTGTAGCGGTTCAGGCGCAGGCGCACGCACGAGTACAGGCCGTACTGGACGCGCTTCAGGATGTTCGCGGCCTCGACCTCCTTCTTGTACTCGCCCTCGAGGTGGGTGTAGTGGTTGCTCAGGAAAATATAGAAGTAGGGGCCGGCGGAGAAGTCGAGGGCGAAGGCCAGGCCCGGCTCGGCCAGCGAGACGGGGATGCTGAGCACCTTGCCGGCGCCCATGCCCAGGCTGACCTTGCGGGTGTCCCACAAGCCGTTCTCGATGGGCACGCCGCGGCCGCGGATGATGTTGCCGAAGACGATGAACTCCTGGCGGTTGGGCTGGAAGGAACTGAGAACCAGCAGCGTGTCGGCGAAGGAGGGCTGCGGTTCCTTGTTCCAGATCGCGTCGGCGGTGAAGACCTTCAGCCTCTGGCTGGAAGCGAAGGAGAAGAAAAAGCCGACGTCGGCCGCCAGCGAGGCGGCCAGGCTGATTCCCGCGAACAGGAAAACCGTTTTCTTGCTCATGGCTTCCTCCGCAGCGCTCAGAGCGCCTTGAGCGCCAGGCGCACCCTGACCTGCCGGGCGGCGACCTCCAGGTCGCGCCGCAGGGCCTCGTTGGCCTCCCGCGCCTCGGGCAGGTCGTGGACCGCCTCCTCGACCACCCGCTCGCGCTTGAAGAGCTTCGGCACGCGACGCAGCGCCGACAGCCCGAAGGCGATGCCGGCCAGGGTGAAGGCCCGGCGCGTTCCGAAGAGGGCCGACTTGGCGAAGAGGGAGGTATCGGGATTGTCGATGGTGGAGGTGAACAGGGTGGCGTTGACCACGAAAAAACCGGCGCCGACCAGCAGCTCCTTGAGCACCGTCTTCTTGAAGAGCTCCTTGTCGAAGCGCGTGCGCTGGGAGATGACCCGCGTCTCGGACCGGCTCTCGGGCTGGACTTCCCTCCCCTCAAGCCTCACTTCCGCGGTCAGCGGATCGAAGAGCACCTCCGGCGGATGGACATACTCCAGCTCCAGGGTGAAGTATTTCTCGACCGTCTTCTCCGGGGCGGAGCGCAGGGTCAGCAACAGGCGGAAGTGGTGGCTGGCTACGCGGAAAAAATCGGGCGCCAGGGGAAAAGACACCGTCTCGACATCCTGGCCCAGCACGCCGCGGGCCAGGGGCGCCCCGTCGCGGGCCAACAGCTGGAAATCGCAGGGCAGGGAGGCCTGCAGGCGCAGCCGCAACTCCTTCGGCGGATCGAAAAAGGCGACCTCGGCCTGCTCCGGCACCGGGGCCAGCTCCCAGAGCACCGGGAAATCCTTCCGCCACGACTGCCTGAACCTCTGGATCTTCTGGCGGGCGGAGGCGGGCAGGAAGCCCAGCTTGACGTCGTCCGCCCGGAATTCACCGAGGTACTTGTTCATCCAGAACAACTCGGCCTGCGGGTTCCCGGCGCGAGACTGGCAATAGCCGATGATCAGGCTTACCGCCGCCTGTTCGTCCCGGCCGAGCTCCGGGAACTGGCGTTGAAGCGATTCGACCAGCTGCGGGTATCCACTTTCCTCGAGGATGCGCGCGGCGGTCTCCCGCTGCCACTCGGCGGCCGGCAGGGAGAGGAACAGCAGGAAAACCGACCCGACGGTCAGCCATTTTTTCTTGGCCATGTGCGGTCCTCCTTTGTCCACGAGAGGGAATGATAGCACAAAAAAAAGTGAAAACAAACCGGGCCGGGTGCCGCGTCGGCCTTGAAATCGGGAGCGGAAAACGCTACGATGGGAGTCGCGCAACGAGAGACGATGCCATGGAAACATTGAACGCCGCCGCCCTGCTGCTGACCCTGGCCGCCGTCTTCAGCTACCTGAACCACCGTTTTATCCGCCTGCCGACGACCATCGGCATCATGCTCATCGCCATTGTCATGTCGCTGGCGCTGATCCTTCTCGATTGGCTGCGGGTGGCCGACGTCTACCGCTACGCTTGCTCCCTGTTCCGCAGCGTCGATTTCAACCAGACCCTCCTGCACGGCATGCTGAGCTTCCTGCTATTTGCCGGGGCGCTGCAGATCAACTTGGACGACCTGGCCCGGAACAAGTGGGTGATCGCCATCCTGTCGACGGCCGGGGTGGCAATCAGCACCCTGGTAATCGGGGCGCTGGCCTGGCTCGTCTTCGGCCTGGTGGGCGTCGCCATGCCCTTCCTCTACCTGCTGCTCTTCGGGGCACTCATCGCCCCCACCGATCCCGTGGCCGTGCTGGGCATCCTGAAGACCGCGGACATCCCCAAGAGCCTGGAAACCAAGATCGCCGGTGAGAGCCTCTTCAACGACGGCATGGCCGTGGTCGTTTTCCTGCTGGTCTACGGCATGGCCACCGGTGGCGGCGCCACCTTCGCCTCATTGGCGTTGTTGTTCGTTCGCGAGGTTGGGGGCGGCATCGCCTTCGGGCTGGCCGCCGGCTGGCTCTGCTACCGCATGCTGAAGAGCGTGGACAACTACCAGGTGGAGATTCTCCTGACCCTGGCCCTGGTTATGGGCGGCTACGCACTCGCCGACGCCTTGCATCTTTCCGGGCCGATCGCCATCGTTGTGGCCGGGCTGCTGATCGGCAACCGCGGCCGCTACCTGGCCATGAGCCAGCGCACCCGGGAGCACCTGGACTCGTTCTGGGAGCTGACGGACGAGTTCCTGAACGCGATCCTCTTCCTGCTCATCGGCCTGGAGATCATGGTGGTCGCGATCTCGCTGCCGATCGTGGTCGCCGGCCTGCTGATCATCCCCGCCGTGCTGCTGGCGCGCTTCGTCAGCGTGGGGCTGCCGATCCTGCTGATGAAGCCCTTCGTCCGCTTTAGCCCGAACATCGTGCGCATCATGACCTGGGGAGGCCTGCGCGGGGGCATCTCAGTGGCACTGGCCCTATCGCTTCCTTCGGGCGCGGAGCGCGAGGCCCTGCTGACGGTCACCTACATGGTCGTGGTCTTCTCCATCCTGGTGCAGGGGCTGACCTTGAAGCCGCTCTTTGCCCCGCGTCCGAAGTCCCGCGCCTAGGACCTCCTTTCACTCCTTCAGGACGGTGCGGACATCCTGGCCGTAAAACTCCGCCAGCAGGGCGAATAGGCGCGGGCAGGAATCGCCGAGCCGGCCCGGGTCCTCGAAGAACATCTCGCTGGCGCAGGCGAAGAACTCCGCCTCGTTCTGCACGGCGTAGTCGGGCAGGGGCGATCGGGAGAAGTCGTGCCGCAAGTAGGCATCGTCGATAGCCTCGGCCCAGGGAACGGGCCGTGCCCGGTCGGTCGCGATCCGCAGACCGCCCTTGCGCGCCTCCAAGTCGAAGTAATGCGCAAGTTCGTGCACGAGGACGTTGACGCCGTCGCGCCCATCAGCAAATCCATCGAGCAGGCTTTTCTCGGCGATCAGCAGTGGCCCACGCTCGGGCGCCTGCCCGGCGATGGCCCCCCGGCCGGGGCGGTAGTTGTGGTCGAAGGCATGGCCGGGGTAGACCGTCACCCCGTCACCCAGCGGTGGCTCCCAGTCGGGGCGGCCATGGAGCATCGCCGCCGCGCCGGCGGCCACCAGCAGCCGTGTTTTCCAGGTAACGGGAGCGCCGCCGGTCGCCGCGACGCGCGTCTCAGCCAGGAAAAGGCGGACATCGCACGCGAAGCGCTCACGCCCCTCCTCGTCAAGGCCGCGGAAATAGGGCGAGCGCTCCAGCAGGAACCGGCGCCACTCGCCCGGAAAGGGAGACCACGCCGCTCGCCGGCGTCGCAGCGGCCGGCGCAGGGAGAACGCCAGGTAGGTGGCCAGGATCACCAAGGCGGCGCCCAAAACCTCGACGCGCCCGACGGCGACCCAGACCACGGCTGCGGCCAGGGGAATGAGCAGGGCGTAGAGAACGAGGAACAGGAGGTCGTAGCGGGGAACGACGCGCATGGCCGTCCTCAGCGTACCCGGCCGCGGGCCAGGGAGAAGAAGACGCCGCCACAGCACAGGACGAAGAAAACGAGGAAGCAGGCGCGCATGCTTTTCAGGAAAAGCGGGTAGCTTTCCGGGACGATGCGCGCCCGGCCGATCAGTAGCGAGAAGACCAACGTGGCGATGCCCATGCTCAGCATCTGCCCGACCATGCGCATGGTCGCCAGCGTGGCCGAGGCCACGCCGTACTGCTTGCGCTCGACCGATCCCATGACGGCATTGGTGTTGGGTGAGGAGAACAGGGCGAATCCGAGACCGACCAGCACCAGCGTGGCCATGACCTCTGCCAAGCCGCTCGCCGGGCCCAAGAAGGAGAACGCGATCAGCCCCGCGGCGCAGAGGGCCATGCCCAACGAGGCCACCACCCTCGGCTCGCGGCGGTCGGAGAGGCGCCCCGCGAGGGGGGAGAAAAGGGCCATGACCAGCGGCTGGGCGATGAGCACCAGCCCGGCCCGCTGCGGGGTGAAACCCTTGATATACTGCAGGTAAAGGCTCAGCAGGAAGGCGATGGCGAAGGTCGCGCTGTAATTGACCAGGGCGGCCAGATTGGAGAAGGTGAAGACGGTATTGCCGCGAGCCAGCCGTGCCGGAAAAATGGGGTGAACGCAGCGCGACTCCCAGCGCAGGAAGAGGGGGAACGCCGCCACGCCGGCCAGAAGCATCGCCGCCCCGCGCCGCCCCGGCAGCCAGGTGAAACCGAGCATGAGGGCGGTCAGCATGGCGCTGTAAACGATGGAGCCTTTCCAGTCGAAGGACTCGCCGCGCGAGTCGGCCCATTCCTGCCGCAGCTTGAGGCACACGGCGGCCAGCAGCAGCAGCCCGACGGGCACGTTGACCAGGAACAGGGAGCGCCAGCCCAGGTTTTGCGTGAGCAGGCCCCCCAGGAACGGACCCAGCGAGAGGCCGCTGTAGGTCGCCGCCACGTTGATGCCCAAAACCCAGCCGCGCCGTTGCGGCGGGAAAACCGAGGTGAGGATGGCCACGCCGGTTCCGAAGATCATGGCTCCACCCATCCCCTGCAGCATGCGGGCGGCAAGAAAGAGGCGGGCGCCGGGCGCCAGGCCGGCCAGCAGCGAGGCGGCGCTGAAAACCGCCGTGCCGAGGGCGAACACTTTCTTGCGCCCAACGATGTCGGCCAAGCGGCCGAAAGGAAGGAGGAAGACGGCGGCGGCCAGCAGGTAGGCGCTCGCCACCCAGCCCAGGGTGACGGCGCTCATGGCGAACTCGCCGGCGATGGCCGGCATGGCCACGGTCACCGCCGAGGCCATCATGGGCGTCAGCAGCGAGCTCAAGCTGGTGACCAGCAGCGCCGTGCGTTGCAATGCTTTGTCTTCCATGACAGTTCCCGGGAGAGAGCAGATTGTATCCCCGCACCCAGGCCCTGTCAATCGCGGCTCCCGCTTTTCCTGCGGAGACCGACCCGCCGGCGGGCGACGGCCCCGGCTCTTCATTGACAATCCCGGGGCGATCCGCTTTAATTGCAGCGACGACCACCGAAGGAGGGAGCGATGATGCGATTCGGCGGAGGGCCGTTTCACGCCTGCGGAATCCTGCTTCTCCTGCTCGCCGCCGCCCTCCCGGTCCAGGGAGACCGGGACGAAACGAAGCTGCGCTACGAGAAGCTCCTGGGTCTTGGCCACTACGCCGAGGCCCTGGAAATCATCCGGCCGCTGGCCGAGGCGGGCGACACCGACGCCGAATACACCATGGGCCTCATCTACCGCAAGGGCTACGGCATCGAGCGCGATCCCGCCCGGGCTCGCGAATGGTACGAACGGGCGGCGAAAAAGAAGGACGCCCGGGCCATGAACAGCCTGGCCATCCTCTACGAGAACGGCGACGGGGTCGGGAAGGACACGGCGAAGGCGCTCGATCTCTACCGCCAGGCGGCCCAGCGCGGCAACGCCGATGCTTTGGCCAACCTGGGCGACATCTACCGCGCCGGCAAGCACGTCACGCAGGATCTCGCCAAGGCCCGGGACTATTATTCCCGGGGAGCGGAAGCGGGGGATCCCTATTCCCAGTTCAGGCTCGGGGTGCTGTACCGCGACGGCCTGCACGGCAGGCCGAACGCCGCCGAGGCCATGCGCTGGCTGCTGGCCGCGGCCGAAAAGGGCCATGCCCCGGCGCAGCTGGAGGCGGGCTGCCAGTACCGGGAGGGCAAGCTCGTCCGCCGCGATGACCGGGAGGCGCTGAAGTGGTACCGCCTGGCCGCCGCCCAGGATGACGCGCGCGCCATGTACAACCTGGGCAACATGTACGAGGAGGGAGCCGGCGTGGCCAAGGACCCGGCGCAGGCCGCCGCCTGGTATCTGAAGGCGGCCCGGGCCGGCATCCGCGCCGCCCAGCTCAAGGCCGGGGTGTGCTGCGAGCTCGGCAGCGGGGTGAAGAAGGACATGGCCGAGGCCGTCCGCTGGTACCTCCTGGCCGCCGCGCAAGGCGACTCGGCGGCGCTCTACAACCTGGGGCTGGCCTGCGAGTTCGGAAAGTCGCTGCCGGTCGATCTGGGGGAGGCGCTGCGTCATTACTCCCTGGCGGCGGCGAAGGGGAACGTCGGCGCCAAGCTGAAGCTGGCCCGCATGCTTCGCGACGGCCAGGGAACGGCGAAGGACGAGGCCCGGGCCTTCGGCCTGATGATGGAGGCGGCGCAGGCAAGCGACGCCGAGGCCCAGAACGAGGTCGGCGTCATGATCGAGCTCGGCATCGGCACGGCGAAGGACGAGTTCGGCGCCCGCCAGTGGTACCTGAAGGCGGCCGAGCAGGGCAACGAGGTGGCCATGTACAACGTCGGCCTCGGTCTCGAGTTCGGCAAGGGCGGCAAGGGGCAGAGCCTGGCCAGCGCCATCCGCTGGTATGAGCGGGCGGCCGGGAAAGGCCACGAGAAAGCCAAGCGCAAGCTGGAAGAGATCTATGCGCGCGACCAGGCGTCGGACGCCTTCGGCGATCTCAGCGTCACCGTCGTCTGCCCGCCCGAGAAGCACTGCCGGGTGGTGGTGACCAATGCCAGCAGAAAACTGCGCTACGACAACATCCGCATCGAGATATCCTACAGGGATCCGGGCTCGTTCGGGGAGCGGCACTCACGGCACGAGATTCCCCTGGAGAAGGGGGTGGGCCCCGGCGCCTCGGAGACCTGGACCGTCGGCCTGCTGTTCGGAGAATCGCCGCGGGAGCTTCAGGTCAAGATTCTCGGGGCCGACGCCTCGGAGACCTGAGTCGGAAGTGGAGGTAAGCATGAGAATCGTGTATCTGGCATTGCTCGTCCTGCTCGGCGGCGTCACCCTCGTGTTCGCGCTGCAGAACCTGCAGGCGATCACCGTCTCGTTCCTCGGCTGGGGCGTGCGCCTGCCCATTGCCCTGGTGGTCGTCGGCGCCTACGCCCTGGGCATGGCCTCCGGCGGCAGTGTGCTGGCCTTCCTGCGCTGGACGCTGCACCGCTCCAGGAAGGTCGGCTGATTTCCGGCCTTATCCCGTCAATCACCCCCTTCTCTTCCTACTCGAGATCGACCTTGATGCCGCCGGAGATGGCCGACACCAGGTTGAACAGGGCGCCGCCGATGATGCCGCTGATGAAGCCGATCACGGCGTAGACCAGCGGCAGGATCACCAGCGCCGCCAGCCCCATGCCGGCCCCGAAACCGGCCCAGGGAATATCTCCCTGCGTAAGGCGGCCGGCGAAGGCCTGGAAGATGAATCCGAAAAAGGCGAACATGACGCCGGCCAGCACGCCGATGATGGCCATCAGCACCGTCTGGAATTTGGCGAACGAGATCACGTCGATCCTCTTCAATGTCTTCATGCGTATATCTCCTCTGTCATTTGCACCGCATTGTACAAAACTTCCTGCTCTTTGCCAAATCCGTCCCTGATTGATCCACGTTCGCATGGGAGTGGGCGTGGCCCATGGCGGCTTGTCTCTTGTTCCCGATTCGATTATCATGGCGTCGGTTCAGGCAAATGGAAATCGATCCCAAACCGATCCTCGGCAACTGGGCGCACGGCTGGGCCCTTGACCGCCATACGCTCTGCAGCCGGGCTGCCCCCGGCGGCGATCCGTCCTGTCCGCGTTTCGCCAGCGAGCGCAGCGAGGTCGGCGAGGCGCTGTTCCGCCTGAAGTACCAGGACGAGCGGTCGCAGGTGGCGCCGATCGCCGCCGTCGCCGCCGCTTTCGTGCGTGCGCGTTCCGAGCTCGCCGACCTTGATGCGATCCTGCCCGTGCCACCCTCGGATACGAGGCGCTCCTTCCAGCCGGTGCCGGCCCTGGCCGCCGCCCTCGGCCTTGAGCTCGGACTGCCGGCGCCCGACGATTTCCTGCTCAAGACGAGGGCGACGCGGCCGCTGAAGGACCTTGGGGACAAGCGGCGGCGCCGCGAGGAGCTCGTGGGGGCGTTCGCGGTAGCCGATCGGCGCTTCGCCGGCCGCCACCTCCTTCTTTTCGACGACCTTTTCCGCTCGGGCGAGACGCTGAAGGCGGTCACCGCCTGCCTGCTGTTCGAGGGCGGGGCGGGCGTCGTCTCGGTGCTGGCCCTGACCGCGACGAGGACGAGGAGATGAATACCCTGGAGGGCAGGGCGTGGCTGGCGCTGGCCGCCGCCAGGGGAGTCGGTCCCCGGGCCCTGTGGCGGATCGCCGACGTTCTGCTACAGCGGCAGAAAACGGCCTCCTGGCTGCTCCGCAACCCGGCCGCCGCCGGTGAGGCGCTGCGACTCGCCCGGATTGACGCCGTTCTCCCCGATCCCGACGCGCTGGAAGACCGGCAAGAGCCGGCGCCCGAGAAGGGGAAAATCGTCCTGCTGCACCCATTGCATCCCGCATTCCCGCGCCGCGTCAGGGACGCCGGGAAAAAACTGCCGCTGCCGGCTCTCCTGTACGCCTCGGGGAGTGTCTCGCTCCTGGACCTCCCGGCGGTCTCGATCGTCGGCCGCCGCGCTGCCGGCTTCGGCGCGCTCGCCGCGACCGAGGAACTGGCCTCCCGCCTCGCCGCCCGGACGATCAACGTCACCTCGGGCTACGCTTCGGGGATCGACAGCGCCGCTCACCTCTCCGCCCTGCGATCGGGGGGGACGACGACCATCGTCCTGGCCGAGGGACTGGGCCGCTTCCAGGTCAAGCGGGGATTCGCGGGACTCCTGGGATACGGGAACACGCTGGTGCTCTCGCCGTTCCCCTTCGACGCTGGATGGACCGCCTTTCAGGCCATGGCGCGCAACAAACTGGTCGCCGCTCTCTGCGACGCCATGGTCGTGGTCCTTTCCGGCTGCGAGCGCGACGCCGGCGGCCGCCGCAGCGGCACGTTCGATGCCGGCATGTCGGCGCTCGCGCTCGGCCGGCCACTGTTTGTCGTCGATCCCTCCTTTTTCTCCCCGGAGGCCGCCGGCAACCGGGAGTTGGTCGGGAGGGGGGGCCTTCCGTGGGATCCGGCCGCCGGCCCGGCGCCGGTCCTGGAGGCCGTCCTGGCCGCATCGCGAAAGAAAGCCGGCGGACAAAAAAGCCTGTTCTGAACGCCGGGGCCGGGCTCATAGAAATGATCGGAAGAGAAGAAAGAAAGCCGTCGCGCGTTAGAGAGCGGAATCACTCGCAACCTTGGGACGCCGGAACGGATGCGGGAATTCGTGCTTCCCTCCCCGGCCCGGCTGGCCAAATGCAGTCGGATTGGTTTATAATATCGGCGGCACGATTGTGCCATGCCGGGAGGATGCATGAAGACCACGGCCACGATCACCCTGCTCGCTGTGCTGCCCGCCATGGGCATTGCCGCCGCCGCTCCCCGGCGCGAACCGGCCCGCGTGGTTCGCGTCATCAGCGCCGACACCCTCACCGTCCTCTACCGCGGCAAGTGGGAGGAGCTCAAGCTGATCGGCCCCGAGGCGTCCCAGACCACCTTGAACGACCAGGCGTTCGAGCAGGCTCTGCGTAGCTCCTCCAGCACCGACGAGGTCATCCGCCGCGGCCTGGAGGCGACGGCGTTCGTCCGGAAGCTGGTGCGCTACGGCAGCCAGATCTGGATCGAATTCGACGTACGCAAGCGTGACCGCTACTCGCGCCTGCTGGGCTACGTTTACCTGACCGACGGCCGCATGCTGAATGATATCATCCTGCGCCAGGGCCTGGCCGAGCTTTTTTTGGTCCCGCCCAACCTGAGGTACAGCCTGCGCTTCCAGGAGCTCGTGCGCCTGGCACGGCGCGACGCCCAGCGGCGGCGCAAGTGAAGCGCTTCTCCTCTCAGTTGTAATAGAACAGCAGGTAGGCCGCCAGATCGGCACGGGGATAGTCGTCGGGCAGGGGAGGTAGTGGAGCGCTCAGCGCCACGGCGTTGAATGCGGCCTGGTCGAGAGGGCGGATGCCCGACGCCCGGCGCACGAAGGAGCGGACGATGGCCCCGTCGCGCCCAATGAGCACGTAGATCCCGACCACTCCCTTCAAGCCGTAGCGCGAGACGGGGGGGGAAATCCAGTTTTTCTTGACGCGGTAGACCATGCGCCTGGCCCAGGGGGTGATGTCGTAGCCGCGTGAGTCGAAGAAGGCGTTGCCTGCCATGGCATCGCTGGCGGTGCCGTCCCCGGCGGCCGACGCTTCTCCTCCGGGGAACTCGCCCTCCCCTGGGGCGTCCGGATCGCCAAAGGGCAGCCCCTGGGCGCCGGCAAACGAGGAACCGTCTACGGTCGCCTTCCTCTCCCCCAGCCGGCGCGAGATTTCTCCCATGTCGACGGTCAGGCGCGGGGCTTTCTCCCTCTCCGGCTCCGCCGCCTCCCCTACCGCCTCGCGCCCGGGAAGCGCGGGCATCCTTCCTTCCCCCCTGCCGGAAGGCGCTCCGGGCACCGCACCGCGACGATCGACCGGGGTGGACGGAGCCGCAGCACGGGCAGCCGGGGCCCCGCCTCGCAGCACGAAGGGCCGGACATAAACCAGGGGCGGCGGTGCCTCGGCCCCGGCTTCGGCGACGGGCGGCGCCATGGGCACGATCTCGATGACCTGGGGCATGAGGCCCGCCTCGGGCATCGGGAAACGCAGGTGCACGAGCAGCAGCAGGAAGAGCAGGTGGGCCAGCAGCGAGGCCAGGAAGCCCAAAAGCCTCATGCCGTACCCAGCTCCTTCCGGAGCAGGTGGTGCAGCCGGCGGCGCACGGCGTTGAAGTTCACCTTGCGCACCCGCGGGTGTACGCGGTTGCTCAGCACGATCCACTGGCGCTCGCCCTCGGCCTCGAGCCACAGCGAGGTTCCGGTAATGCCCACATGGCCGATCGCCCCCGGCGCCAGCGCCCCGCCTCCCGAAGCGCCGGGCGAATGGTTCAGCTGGAAGCCGATGCTGCGGCCCTCCTCGTCCCATGGGGTGCGGTTTTCCCAGAACAAGGCGACGGTTTCCGGCGCCAGCAGCGTGGCCGAGGCGGGGAAAAACTCCCTTCCCAGCCGGAGCAGGTCGCCGGCGGTCGCGAAGAGGCCGGCGTTTCCGGCGCTGCCGCCGGCATAGAAGGAGTTGGCGTCGTGCGCCTCTCCGCGGATCACCGCCGTGCGCCAGGGGAAGCGCGCCGCCGCCGCATCGTGCTGGCCGCGGCACATGCCGTGCTCGTAACAGTTACCCAGCTCGGTGGGGGCGCAGCGCCCACGGATTTGCGGCGGCACGCGCAAAAAAGCGCGGCGCAGCCGCAGCGGTGTTAAAATCACCTCGGAGGCGAGCTGACAAAATCCGCTCCCGGAAACCTTTTCCAGAAGATGGCGCAGCAATATATAGCCGACGTCCGAGTAGACCACCCTCCGCCCAGGCGCCGCCGCGTCCTGCAGCGTGCCCATCTGCGCCAGGTCCTCGAGGGGGCGATAAAGATAAAAGGGGTGCCAGGGCCGGAAGCCGGCACTGTGGGTCAGCAGTTGTTCCAGCGAGGCCCGCAGGGAAAGGCCGGGCAGGTAGCGGCGCGCCTCGTCCTCCAGCCGCCACTGCCTCCTTTCGATGAAGTAGGCGACCAGGAAGGAGGTGACCAGGGGCTTGGTCAGGGAAGCCAGGTCGTAAAGCGTTCCGTCGTCCAGGGCCTCGGGCTGAGGCTGCAGGGCCCGGCGTCCGAAATGGCGCCGGAAGAGGACCCGGCCGCCAGCGGCGGCCAGCAGCGTCACCCCGGGGAACGTCCCCCGCTCGACGTGCCGCTGCACGAACGGCTCAAGCGCGACGGTCTCCATCCACGGTGGCGGATATGGCCAGGGCCAGCGCCAACGCTTCCCGGCCCTCGCGGCCGCTGACGATGGTGCCGCCGGCGCCGGAAACGGCCTGGTGGAATGCGCGCCACATGGCGGCCAGGGGTTCGACATCCTCGATCTCTGGGAATTCCTGGAGGATCCGTCCGTCGTGGAGCTGGAACATCTTCAGGCGGCGCTCCTTGTAGTCCAGAGAGATGTAGAGGTTCTTCTGAAATACACGCAGCTTGCGCGTCTTCTCCTGGGAGACGCGGCTGGCGGTCAGATTGGCCACCAGTCCCGAATGGAACTCCAGGCGCACGTTGGCGATGTCGATGCGGCTGGAGATGATCGGCACGCCGCTGGCGCGGATCTCGCGCACGCCCGAGCGGTCCCAGCTCAGTATGATATCCAGGTCATGGATCATCAGGTCCATGATGACGTCGATGTCCAGCGAGCGCGGCGAGAAGGAGCCCAGGCGCTGCACCTCGATGAACAGTGGCCTCTCCACCAGCCGGCCGGCGTGGACGACGGCCGGGTTGAAGCGCTCCAGGTGCCCCACGGCCAGCAGCCGGCCGCTGCGCTCGGCCGCGGCCACCAGTTCGTCGGCCTCTTCCAGGGTGCGGCTGATCGGTTTCTCCACCAGAACGTGCTTGCCGTTCTCCAGGAAGAGGCGGCAAAGGGCGAAGTGCTCGATCGTGGGCACGGCGATCGCCACGACATCGACCAGGTCAAGCGCCCGACGGGGATCGGACAGCCGCGCGATATCGTAGGGCCGGGAATTCTTCTCCAGGTTTTCCGCGTCGATATCCACGGCGCAGGTCAGACGCCAGGGCGGCAGCTGGGAGAGAACGCGCAGGTGATTGCTGCCCATGGCGCCGATGCCGATCACGCCGACCCTCATGCCTTCCCCATCAGAACGATGCGGCAGCGCCCGGCGCGGGCGGCCATGGCGTCGGCGTCGAGCATCAGCGTCCGACCCGCCTCCATGACAAAGGCCGCCGCCCGGCAGACTTCCAGCACGGCCATGGTGCCGGGGCCGGTCACCGGCACGTCGAAGCGCATGTCATGCCCGGGCCGACTGACCTTGGCCACGACCAGGCCCGGGCCGGCGATGGCGGCGGCACGGCGGATGACCTCGTCGGTCCCCTCCATGGCCTCGACGGCCACCACCGCCCGGCCCTTGACGCACACCGTCTGCCCGATGTCCAGGCCGGCGATGCCCCAGGATTTTTCCCAAGCGAATTCGATGTCCGCGGCCAGCGCTTTCGCCAGCCGCAGGCGGGGGGTATAGTTCCGGGCCTCCACCAGGTGATCCTTCAGGAAGTGCGTGGAGTCAATGATCTCGATCCCCTCTCCGGCGAAGAAGTCGGCCAGGGCCGCCAGCAGCGATGTGGTGGTGCGGTCCCCGACCCGGGCCAGGAAACGCAGGAGCTTGGCGTCGGCCGCCCACAGCGAGAAGATGGAGGCATGACGCACGCGGCCGATCATCAGCGCCCGGCACACGCCGTGGCGCCGCAGGTAGCGGATGACGCCCCCCAACCGCCCCAGGGGGAACTCGGCCCACTCGTCGGCCTCCTGGAGCAGCTCCGGCGGGGCCAGCCCCTTCACGGCGGCGACCACGACGCGCAGGCCCTGGCGGTGCGCCTCGCGGCAGCTCAACAGGGGCAGGGGCGACTCTCCGGCGATGATTCCAATCGCTTCAGGCATCGGTGCGGAAGTTCTTGAGGATGCCTCGCTTGGTCTTGGCGATGAACTCGGTGATCACCCGGCCCTCCTCGCCGTCGGCATGGGTTTCGCCGATTTTCTGCACGGCCTGGGTGGTGTTCAGGTCGGAGTGGTAGATGATACGGAAGATGTCCTTGACGTTCTCAATGAACTCGCGGCTGAAGCCGTTGCGCATCATGCCAATGGCGTTGGGCCCGTAGAGGCTGAACGCCTCGCGGTTCTGGGCCACCTTGGCGAAGGGCAGGATGTCCTGGCAGACTATGCTGTAGCCTCCGATGTAGGCATTGCGGCCGATGCGCACGAACTGGTGCACGGCGCAGAAGGCGCTGAGCACGGAGTAGTCGCCAATCTCGACGTGGCCGGCCAGGGTGGCGCCGTTGCTCAGGATGACGTGACTGCCGATCTGGCAGTCGTGGGCCACGTGGGTGTAGGCCATGAGGTAGTTGTCGTCACCGAGGCGGGTGTGTCCCCCCCCCTTGGGCGTGCCGCGGTTGATGGTCGTGAACTCGCGGATGACGTTGCGATCGCCGACGTGCACATAGGTTTCTTCGCCCTGGAAGGTGATGTCCTGGGGGTCGGTTCCCAGCGAAGCGTAAGGGAAGATCCGGCATTCCCTGCCGATAACGGTGTTGCGGTCGATGGTGGCATGGTGCTTGATCACGCTGCCGGCGCCGACGCGCACGCCCGGGCCGATGACGGCGTAGGCGTCAACCTGCACCTCAGGGCCCAGCTCGGCCCCGGAGTGGATCACGGCCGTGGAGTGGACCTGCGGCGCGCTCACCGGCTCACCATGCACATCAGGGTCGCCGCGGCGGCAAGCTCGCCGTCGACCGTGGCCTTGCCGTCAATGATGGCGAAAGTGCCACGGTCGCGCACCACCAGCGCCTCCAGGTCGAGGCGGTCGCCGGGGATCACCGTCCTTTTGAATCGCGCCTTCTCGATGCCGGCGAAATAGGCATAGACTCCCTGGCCGGCGAAGCGCTGCATCAGCAGTACCGCCCCCAGCTGGGCCATGGCCTCGATGATCAGCACTCCCGGCATGACCGGGTTGCCGGGAAAGTGCCCCTGGAAGAATGCCTCGTTGCCGGTCACGTTCTTGTGGCCGCGGATAACCTCCCGGCCGTCGCACTCGCTCACGCGGTCGACCAGCAGGAACGGATAGCGGTGTGGCAGGACCTTCTTGATGTCCTCGATGGTGAGCGGCAGGTTCATTTCGCCGAGGCCGACTGGGCGTCGTAGGCCTTGACCACCATCTCGGTGATGTCGATGACGGGGTCGAAGTAGGTGACCCCGGCCGTGTTCAGGTCAAGGATCAGCGTGAAGCCCTTCTCCTTGGCGACCCGCTCGATGAGGGGCATCAGGTCGTTCTGGATCTTGCCGAATTCCTTTTGCTGGGCTTCCATGCTCTCCTTCTGGGCATCCTCGGCGAAGCGCTTGATCTCGACGCGCTTGGTCTGAAGCTCCTGGTTCTTCTTCTCGCGGGCATCGGGATTGAGGGCCGGCGAGAGGGCCTCCTTTTCCAGCGTGTCGATGGCTTTCTGCAGGGACTCATATTTCTTTTGCTTGGAAAGCGACATCGATTTCAGCCGCTCGATGGCTTCCTTGCCCTTGACGGAGGTCTGCAGCACCGCCTGGGGATTGATGATACCCAGCTTGAACTCGGCGAAGGCGAAGGTTCCCAGGACCACCAGGCCCACGATCACGAACAGGTGTTTTTTCATGTTCATCTCCTTTTATATGGCTTGCTTAATAAAACGAGGGCCCGACGGCGAACTTGAAGACGAAATGCGGGTCGCCGGGCTCCAACAGGCGCGGGTTGTAGGCGAAGATCAGGCGGAAGGGGACGTTGAGCATGGGCACGAACACTTTCAGCTCCAGCCCGGTGGACGAATAGACGTCTTTCAGGCGGATGGGTACGCCCACGTCATAGGAGTTGCCGATGTCATAGAAAAAGACGAAGGAGAACTGCTGGGTCAGGGGAATGGCGTACTCCAGGTTGACCAGCAGCGACTTGCTGCCGCCCAAGACGTTGCCGTTCTTGTCGCGCGGCCCGAGGTTATAGATGTCGAAGCCGCGGATGGAACGCTCGCCGCCCATGAAGAATTTCTCGTAGAAGGGAATGCCGCGGCCGCCGAAGGGCTGCAGCCCCTCGAAGGCCAAGTGCATTCCCAGCACATGCCGCTTCCACAGGGGCTGGAAGTGCACCATCTCCAACCGCAGCTTGTGCAGGTAGATGTCGCCCCCCAGGAAGCCCCCGGCGTAGCGGTAGCCGGCCAGCACCTTGGTTCCGGAGGAGGGGAAGATCGGCGAATCGACGGTCGAGTAGTACAGGGTGGGCGCGATGGCCGAGATGCGCCTCTTGCCCTCGGCGTAGTAGTAGTAGGCATAGGAATTCTGGAACTGGTATTCCTCGTTGACCTCGCTGATGGCGACGTTCTCCATGCTGTAGATCAGCGAGGTGCCCCAGTAGGTCCAGAAGCGGGCCGAGC
>JAFGST010000170.1 GCA_016934475.1 Candidatus Aminicenantota bacterium
CTGCAGCAGCAGGTCGCCCAACTCCTCCCTGATCGTCCGCGCATCGCCATGGTCGATGGCTTCGATCAGCTCGTGGGCCTCCTCCAGGAGGTACTCCCGCAGGGACGCAGAGGTCTGCTTCAGGTCCCAGGGGCAGCCGCGGCGCCTGTGGCGAAGCGTCTTCATGATCGCGATCAAGCGGTTGAATTCCTTCATGAGGTCCGGCCCGTTCCAACGGGCGTAGAAGCGATATCATAGCCGGAATCGGCCGCCTTGGCAAGGCCGCGCGCTGCGCTTGAGGAAATTCCTTCCGGCCGGCCGCGGGCGTTTGAACGGGCGCGGGGGTTGTGATATAGTACTCGCGATGGACAAAGGTACGACCTATCCGGAGCAGCGGGACATCCGCTCCATCGCCGTGCTTCTGGCCACCCAGGGCATGATCCGCCTGGGGGAGATTCCCGATCCCCTGAGCGGCCAGGCCGCCTTGGACGCCGCCGGTGCGCGCTTCTACGTCGATCTCCTCCAAGAGCTGCAGCGCAAGACGAAAGGCAACCTGCTCCCAGAGGAGGCCGCTTTCCTCAATGACGTCGTGGCGAACATGGAGAGCGTGTTTTCCAGGAAAACGGGGAACGCCCATGGGTAAAAAAGTGGTCCTGGCCATTGCCGGCCTGGCCATGCTGGCTTCCTTCTCCCCGGCGACGGCCAATCCCTGGGGGGACCTGAAAAAGATCTACTTCTACGAGGCCAGTGGCAACGAGGGCGAAGTGAAAAAATGCCTGGAGCGGCTGGATGCCCAGGCGCTGCCCCCCCAGGAGAAAAGCGCAATCGCCAAGGACCTGTCCCAGCTGGGCGATCGCTTTCTGCGCAAGAAAGAGTTTTCCTTGGCCGAGTTGTTCTACCTCAAGGCGCTGCGGATCTCGCCCCGGGACGCCTGGCCGGCATACAACAACCTGGAAGCCATCTCCCGGCGCCGGGGAAACCCGTTCTGGAGGTTCACCAACGTCTGGCGGCAATTCTCCCTGCTGACACGAAGCTTCAGCGGCTCCTATCTCCTGCTGATGGTTCTCTTCGGCGTGCTGATGTTCTCGGGGCTGCTGCTGTTCTTCCTGGTCGCCGCGGCCCTGGGCATCCGCTATTTCAAACTGGCCGCCCACGACTTCATTCTCGGGGGAGTCGGGCGCTTCGGCATTGCCCGGCTGCTGCTGCTGCTGTTGTTGCTGCTCTGGCCGCTGCTCGTGGCCGGCGGCTGGGGTTTCTACCCCTTCCTCCTCTGCGGGCTCCTATGGAACTATTTCAGCCATGACGAACGGGTTAACGTCAAGCGCATCCAGGTCGTTCTCCTGGTGCTGGCCTTTCTCTACGGCCTCGGCCAGTACCTGGAAAGCAGCCTGCAAAGCCCGGGATTCCAGGTCGTCAAGAAACTCGCCGACGGCCACCTGTTCCCGGAAAGCACCTGGAGCCACTTCGACAACGAGATGAAGGTCATGCAGGCCTACGCCTATTTTCACCGCAACCATTCCAACACCGCCCTGGACATCCTGCAGGCGACCGGCGCCAGCCACGTCTCCACGCTCAAATCCAACCTGCTGGGCAGCATCTACTATGAAAAGGGGAACATCCCCCAGAGCATCCAGTACTTCCGGCAATCGCTCAGCATGGACAACCGCGACCCGCTGACGCTCAAGAACTTCACCATGGCGCTGCTCAAGAACAACGATCCCGAGCGCTTTCTCTTCTACAGCAAGAACTACCCGGTCATCCAGGAACTCAAGGACAAGGTCACCGCCCTGCAGAAAGACAGTCCTAGCGAAAAGATACTCTGGGAACGGCTCGTGAACTACTCCTGGCGGAGGTTCCACTTCTGGAACTTCCTGAAGATCGCGGCCGGCGAGTTCGTCCGCCTGCCGGTGCTGCTGGCCATTCTGGTCATGGCCGCCTACGCTTCGCTGCTGAAGAGGCTTTTCCCCTTTCTGGGCCAGAGCGTCTTCTGCAGCAAGTGCGCGAAGATCATCAAGAAGATCTCGATCGAGCAGACTCGTTCGCACGCCCTGTGCGACGGCTGCTACCAGCTGTTCCTGATCAAGGACCCGATCTTCCTCGAGGCGAAGCTTCTCAAGGAAAGGGAGATCGGGCGGCAGTTCCGCCTCAAGAATTCCCTGCTGCTGTTCGCCTCGCTGCTCGTTCCGGGCTTCGTCCTCAACTTCAAGAACAAGAGCAAATTGTTCTCGCCGCTGTTCTTTCTTTTTTTCACCGTGTTCGGCCTCTTCCTGTTTGGCACCTTGAATTTCAAGGGAGTTTTCGGCGCCGCGCCCATGTTCCTGAACCTCGTCGGCCTGACGGCCGCGCTGTTGTATCTGGCCATCAATCTGTATGCGCTGAAGGGGGACCAGGATGGCCTTTAAGGGAACGTTGCGCGAATTCAAGGTGCCGGACATCCTGCAACTGGTCTCGCTGCAGAAGAAGACGGGGATCCTGACCTTCAATAGCCAGGAAGGGTTCATTACCCTGATCTTCGAGGACGGGCTGATCATCGGCATCGACGCCTTCCCCAAGAAGCTGGAGATGAGGGTCGGCAACGTCTTCGTCAAGCAGGAGATCATCAGCGAGGAGATGCTGCAGCGGGCGCTGGCCATCCAAAAGCGGACGGGGCAAAAAGTCGGTGAGATCCTGATCGGCATGGGGCTCATCGACGAGAAGATCATCCCCGAGGTTCTCAAGATCCAGGCAACGCAGATCGTGCTGTCGCTGTTCAACTGGAAAAAGGGCGAGTACAACTTCAAGGTCCTGGACTACGTCGACAAGGCCCTGCGCATGTTCACCCCCATCGCGGTCGACAACCTGATCATGGAAGGGGTGCAGATGCTCGACGAGTGGCCGCTGATCAAGAAGGTCATCCCCTCCGAGGACATCGTTTTCGAGCCGGTGTTCCTGGGCAACAAGAAGATCGCCCTGGTGTCCGAGTACGACGACGACCTGCAGGCCAAGGACGACACCAGCGTGAACCTGACCGAGACCGAGGTCAACCTCCTCAAGCATATCAACGGCAAGAACACGGTCAAGGACATCGTGGAGAAGGGCCTGTTCACCGAGTACAAGATTTACAAGAACCTCTACAACCTCTTCAACAAGGGATTGATGAAGAAGAGGGAGAAGACCGAGCTGCAGGAGATCCGCGAGAAGAAGATGGTCGAGGACCTGGAGATCAGCAACTCGCGCAAGCTCAGCCGCCTGAGCCAGATGCTCCTGGTCCTGATCTCGCTGCTGCTGCTGCTGACGTTCTTCAAGCCGCTGCGGCCATTTCAAGAGCACAACATGCTGCTCAAGGCCCGGACATACCGCGATCTCCTGCCCCTGATCCGCCCCGGGCGCTGAACCTCCATGACACTCCGCCGGCGCCTGGAAAGGCTTCGCGGGACCAGCGCGGTTGCCATCGGCAATTTCGACGGTTTCCACGCCGGCCACCGCCGCATCATCAAGACGTTGAGCGCCACGGCCCGTAGCCGAGCGGTCCCGGCCGTGGCGCTCACATTCCATCCCCACCCGCGCGTGTTCTTCCGCCACCCGATCCGGCTGATCAGCACCGACCGCCAGCGCCTGGAGGCGCTGAGACAACAGGCCCTGGACCGCCTCTTCTTCATCGATTTCGCGACGGTGGTTTCCCGCACGGCCCAGGACTTCGTCCGCGAGGTCCTGCTGGGCAGCCTACGCGCGGGCTTCCTGGTGGTCGGTGAGGATTTCCGCTGCGGCAGGGACCGCGAAGGCGACCTGGACTTCCTTGAGCGCCAGGAGGCCGCCGGCCATTTCACCCTCGTCCGCGTAGCCAATGTCGTGGTCGACGGCCGGCGCGTGTCCAGCTCGGAGATCCGACGCCTGCTCGGCGACGGCAACGTCCGCCAGGCCAACCGCATGCTGCAGCACCCCTACTTCATCGACGGCGTGGTGGAAAAAGGACTCGGGCGGGGGAGAGTGCTTGGCTTTCCGACCATGAATATCGCCAGCGAGAACCAGATCCTGCCGCCGGGGGTCTTCCACACCCGCATCACCGTCGCCGCCCGGGAGTACGACTCGCTCACCAACATCGGCCGGGCGCCAACCTTCGGCGGCGAGGTCCCGGGCGTGAAGATCGAGACCCACATCCCCGGCTTCCGGGGCACGATCTACGGCCAGCGGATTCGGCTGCATTTCATCGACAAGATCCGCCAGGAAATCGCATTCGCCAGCCCCGGGGAGCTGGCCGAGCAGATCCGCCGCGACATCACCTCCCTGGGCATTTGACAAAAGGGCGCTTTTTTGCTACAGTTTCCCAAAAGCCCTTCGCGGCGCGACCAGGAGCCGAAACCATGAATCACGACACAGGAACCAGCGATACGGAGTCCGATCGCCCAGCCGGCAGCGAAGGGAATCCGGCGCCGGCATCCCCGCAACGCGAGGAGAACCCGCTGCTTGCCCGCTTCCAAATCACCATGACCAAGGAGGATATCGCCCGCGAGATCGATGCCCTGGCCGTGCGTTACGGCCGGAAGGTGAAAATCCCCGGCTTCCGCCAGGGCAAAGTCCCCGTCGAAGTGGTCAAAAAGGTGCATAAGCAGGCCCTGCACGACGAAGTGATCCAGCAAGCCGTCAACCGGCTGGCTCTCGAACACATCCGCAACGACAAGCTCGCCGTAGCCGGAGAACCCTACGTGGAAAAGATAGAGAGCCGCGAAGGGGAGGATCTCCTGGCCAACATCGCCGTCGAGACGCTGCCCGAGATCGACCTTCCTGACTTGGAATCGCTTCACGTCGAGCTCCAGGCCACCGCCTTGAAAAACGAGGAATACGATGAGGCGCGGGAGATCGAACGGGTCCTGGAAGCCCACAAGAGATCGCAGCCGGTCTCGGAGCGGGCCATCGCCGAGAACGACCTGGTGGTCCTGCTTTTGCAATCGACCGACACGTCCCGCAAAAGGAAATGGCCCCGGCGCGAGTACCCGTTCCTGATGAAGCGCGAGGGCGAGAGCGAAATTCCCGGACTTTATGACGGGTTGCTGGGGAAAAAAGCCGGCGAACGGATCCTCCTGGCCATATCCTACCCCGCCGAGTCGGCAAAAAGGGCCTGGGCCGGCAAGACCATCAAGCACGAGGGGGAGATTAAGGCCGTCTACGAGTGGAAAAAACCGGATCTGGACCAGGAATTCATCGGATCGCTGGGCCTGCGCAGCGTCGAGGAATTCAAGGAGAAGCTGAGGGAGGAGCACCGGCGCCACCAGGAGCAGCACCGGGAGGAACTGGTGCTGGAAGCCGTCTTTGAGAAATTGCTCGCGACGAGCCGTTTCCCGGTGCCGCGCAGCCTGCAGGAGCAAGAGGTGGCCCGGCGTATCACGAGCATCCGCCGGCCGCTGAACTTCGAGAACGACGAGGAGAAGGACCGTTTCAAGGAGCAGATCCTGGCCCAGGCCGAGAAGTCGATCCGCTTGTCGCTTCTGCTGGAAAGGGTGCGAGAGAAGTATCAGATCGCCGTCGGCGACGAGGATCTGGAACGGGAATACGCCCGCCTGGCCCGGGACAACCAGTTGCCGGAGAAGGAGATCCGCCGCTACTACGGTGACAAGCAGAAAGCCGTCGAGCTGAAGGACCACCTGCTGCAAAATAAAATCAACGGGTTTCTCAAGGAAAAAATCAAGGTCAAAGAGGTTTAACATGCCGCTCATTCCCATGGTCATCGAACAAGCGGGCAACGTCGAGAGGGCCTACGATATCTATTCCCGGCTGCTGAAGGACTCGGTCATCTTCCTCGGCTCGCCGATCGACGACAATGTGGCCAACGTCACCATCGCCCAGCTGCTGTTCCTCGAGGCCGAGGACGCGGACAAAGACGTCTCAATTTACATCAATTCCCCCGGGGGCATCATCAGCTCCGGCCTGGCCATCTATGACACCATGCGCTTCATCAAAAACGACGTGGTGACCATCTGCATCGGCCAGGCCGCATCCATGGGCGCCATCCTGCTCGCCGGCGGCACCAAGGGCAAGCGCTTCGCCCTGCCCAACTCCAAGATCATCATCCACCAGCCCCTGGGAGGCTTCGAGGGCCAGGCCACCGATATTTTGATCCAGGCCGACGAGATGCGCCGCGTGAAGCAGAAGACCATCGAGATCCTCGCGCTGCACACGGGGCAGAAGATCGAGAAGATCGCCCAGGACATCGAGAGGGACTGCATCATGTCGCCGGACGAGGCCGTGAAGTACGGCATCATCGACTCGGTGATCAGCGACCGCAAAAAGGAGAAGAAAGGGGGCAAATGAAGGAGGAAAAGGAGGCCCGCTGCAGTTTCTGCGGCATCCCCCAGTCGCGGGCGGTCAAGCTCATCGCCGGTCCCGGGGTGTACATCTGCGACGAGTGCACCAAAACCGCCTACAACCTGATCTTCAGCGCCGGGGAGACTCCGAAGCCGGCCGGCGCCGGCAAGAAATTCAGGCTGCTGACCCCGGCCGAGATCAAGGGCAAGCTGGACGAGTACATCATCTCCCAGGACGCGGCCAAGAAAAGGCTTGCCGTGGCCGTCTACAACCACTACAAGCGCATCAACCATAGCCAGAGCCTGTCCAAGGTAGAGATCCGCAAGAGCAACGTCCTTCTGATCGGGCCCACCGGCACCGGCAAGACGCTCCTGGCCGAGACGCTGGCCAGGGTCCTCGACGTGCCCTTCGCCATGGCCGACGCCACCACGCTCACCGAGGCGGGCTACGTGGGCGAAGACGTGGAGAACATCCTGCTGAAGCTGTACCAAGCCGCCGGCGAGAACCGCGAACTGGCCGAGAAGGGGATCATCTACATCGACGAGCTGGATAAGATCTCTCGCAAGAGCGAGAATCCCTCCATCACCCGCGACGTCTCCGGCGAGGGCGTGCAGCAGGCGCTGCTCAAGATCGTCGAGGGCACCGTGGCCAAC
>JAFGST010000171.1 GCA_016934475.1 Candidatus Aminicenantota bacterium
CAGGTTGACAGCGGAGGCACGGAATTCGCCGAGATACTTGTTCATCCAGAACAATTCGGCCTGGGCATTGCCGGCCCGGGACTGGCAATAGCCGATGATCAGGCTCACGGCCGCCCTGTCCTTGTCGGGCAGCGCGGGAAACCGCTTCTGCAGCGATTCCACCAGGCTCGGGAAATCGCTCTCGTTGGCCATCCCCCTGCGGGCCTCGGCCTGCCAGTCGGCTTCCGGGGCCGCCCAGGCCGCCTGCAGCAGGAGCAAAGCCGCCAGAAACAGGATCGATCGTTTCACGGCCATCGGGTCCTCCTCGCAAGGTCTTGCAAAAAGCATAGCACAGGAGGGAACGAAAAAGAAACCGGGACGGCGTCTAGGAAGGAGGCGGCAGCGGCAAGAGCTCGGGGTCCTGCCCGTAGAACTCCGACAGCAGCGAATACAGCCGCGGGCAGGCGGCGGAGAGGCGCCGCGGGTTCTCGAAGAACATCTCGCTGGCGCAGGCGAAGAACTCGGCTTCGTTCCGGGAAGCATAGGCCGGAAGGGGCGAGCGGGAAAAATCGTGCCGTTCATAGGCCCCTTCTATGGCGGCGCCCCAGGAGACGGGACGCGCCCGGTCGGCGGCGACGCGCAGACCGCCCTTCCTCGCCTCCAGGTCAAAGTAATGCGCCAGTTCATGGATCATGACGTTGATGCCGTCGCGTTCGCCGGCGAATCCCTCCAGCAGGCTCTTTTCCGCCACCAGCAGCGGTCCGCCCGCCGGGGCTTGCCCGGCGATGCGCCCCCGGCCGGGGCGATAACTCCGGTCAAAAGCGAAACCGGGATAGACCGTCACCCCGTCGTGAAGCGGCGGCTCCCAATCCGGGCGTCCGTGCAGCATGGTCGCGGCGCCGGCGGCGACCAGCAGAGCAGTCGGCCAGGAGACCGGGGCGCCGCCGCTGCCGGCGATGCGCGTCTCGGCCAGGAACAGGCGCACGTCGCGCTCAAAGCGCATCCGGCCGCTTTCGTCCAGGCCGCGGTAGAAGGGCGAACGGGTCAGCAGGAACTCGCGCCACTCGCCAGGAAACGGGGCGCCGGCCGCCCGGCGCCGTCGCAGGGGACGATGCAGGGCCAGGAGCAGGTAGGCGGGCAGCAGCGCCAGCGCCAGGGCGAACAGCGCCGGAAGGCCGGTAACAAGCCATGCAACCAGGCCGACCAGGGGGATGAGCAGGGCATGGAGAACGATAAAAAACAAGTCGAAGCCGGGGACGACGCGCATGGCCGGACGCCGCCTTCAGCGCACCCGGCCGCGCGCCAGTGAGAAGAAAACGCCGGCGGAGCACATCAGGAAGAAGATAGTGAACGACACGCGCATGCTCTTCAGAAAGAGCGGGTAATTGGCCGGAACGATACCGGCTTTGCCGATGAACAGGGAGAAGACCAGGGTGGCGATGCCCATGCTCAGCATCTGGCCGACCATGCGCATGGTGCCCAGAGTGGCCGAGGCCACGCCGTAGTGCCGGCGCCCGATGGCGCCCATGACGGCGTTGGTATTCGGCGACGAGAACAGGGCGAAGCCGAAGCCGACCAGCATCAGGTTGGCCACGACGGACACCAGGCGGCTGGCCGGCCCCAGCCAGGTGAAGAAGAACAGGCCCAGGGCGCACAGGCCCATGCCCAGGGAGGCGACCAGCCTTGGCTCCAGGCGGTCGGACAGGCGGCCGGCGGCGGGGGAAAAAAGGGCCATGACCAGCGGCTGGGCGATCAGCACCAGCCCGGCGTCGCGCGGGGTGAAGCCCATGATGTACTGCAGGTAGAGGCTGAGCAGGAACGAGATGGCGAACGTGGCGCTGTAGTTGACCAGCGCCGCCAGGTTGGAGAAGGCGAAGACGGTATTGCCGCGCACGAGACGCGCCTGGAAAATGGGATGGGCGTTGCGCGACTCCCAGATGATGAAAACCGGCAGCGCCGCGGTCGCGGCCAGCAGCATGGCCGCGCCGCGCCAGCCCGGCAGCCAGGTGAAACCGAGCATGAAGGCGGTGAGCGTCGCGCTGTAGATCAGCGAGCCGATCCAGTCGAAAGGCTCGCCCCGGGAATCGGCCCATTCGGGCTTGAGCTTGCGGGTGACGACGGCCAGCACCAGCAGGCCGACGGGGACATTGAGCAGGAACACCCAGCGCCAGCCCAGGTAGTGAGTCAGCAGGCCGCCGACGAACGGGCCGAGCGAAAGGCCGGTATAGGTCGCGCCCACGTTGATGCCCAGCACCCAGCCGCGCCGCCGCGGCGGGAAGACCGAAGTGAGGATGGCGACGCCGGTGCCGAAGATCATGGCCCCGCCCGTTCCCTGCAGCAGTCGGGCCAGGAGGAAGGTGACCGTGCCAGGCGCCAGGGCGGCCAGCAGCGAGGCAACGCTGAACACCGCCGTGCCAACGGTGAACACCTTCTTGCGGCCGTGAATGTCGGCCAGGCGGCCGAAGGGCAGGAGAAAGACGGCCGCCGCCAGCAGGTAGGCGCTGGCCACCCAGCCCAGGGTGACGGCGCTCATGGCGAACTCGGCGCCGATGGCCGGCAGG